>CAMLJW010000379.1 GCA_946480485.1 uncultured Streptomyces sp.
TCCGTCACTCGAGCCGATGCTCTGATCGCCCAACGCCCCGGTCCCACACGGCGGCATTCCTCTGGCAGAACTCGACAGTCAGCGCCGACTCGCCACGGGGCCTGCCCACCGCCGAGCGGTGGGCAGGCCCCGTGGCGAGTTCGCCCGGCGAAGGTCCGAAAGTCAGGGACTCTCGGCCACGACCGGATTGCGCAGGATACCGATGCCCTCGATCTCCACCTCGATCTCGTCGCCGGGGCGGATCGGCCCCACTCCGGAAGGCGTACCCGTCATGATCGCGTCACCGGGGAGCAGCGTCAGGTAGCGGCTGAGATAGCTGACGATGTCGGGGACGGCGAGCAGCAGGTCGGCCGTGCTGGCCGACTGCGTGACGGTGCCGTTCACACGGGTCGTCAGCGACAGTTCCGAGGGGTCGAGTTCGGTCGCGATGACCGGTCCGAGCGGAGCGAAAGTGTCCTGGCCCTTGCCGATCAGAAGCGTTCCGAATTTGCTTTCCTTGCGCTGGACGATGCGGTCACTGACGTCATTGCCGCACGTGTAGCCGAGGATGTGTTCATGGGCCTCTGAGGGCTTCACATGGCGGGCTTCCTTTCCGATGACGACAACCAACTCGCCCTCGAAATGGATAAGTTCACCATCCGCCGGATAGACAATGGCGTCGCCCGGCCCAATGACCGCTGTACTCGGCTTCATGAAGCACACGGGCACTTCCGGAACTTCGCGGTCGGTCTCGTCGATGTGCGAGGCGTAGTTGTAGGCGAAGCCAAAGATCCGGGGCCGCTCGAGCGGTGCAAGAAGGACTACGTCGCCGACTTCGTCGACCCGGCCCGAAGGGGACAGTCCGGTGAAGGGATCGCCCTCGAATCTGGCGATCCGCGCGTCACCGGATTCAAGTTCTCCGTAGTAACGCACGCCGCCGACGGCATACCTGACGATCCGCAAAGGAAACCTCCGCGTTTGGGCAGCCGGGGGGCGGCTGCACGGCCCATCCAGTGGTGCTAACGTTAGCACAAGGGTGAGGGTCAACCCGCCACTGCCACCTCTCCGACCACGGAGCGCGACGACGGTGCTATCGTTGGCACACGGAAGGTGACCGCACCAGGATCAGGCAGCTCAAGGGGGCCCGCTACGTGATCACCACCAGGGACATCGCCGAACGCCTCGGCGTCTCCGTCTCGACGGTCGGCCGGGCACTCTCCGACGATGCCCGCATCAGCGAGGAGACCAAGTTCCGGGTCCGCCAGGCCGCTTCCGAGATGGGGTACGTCGGCAACCGCGCGGCACGGATGATGCGCGGAGCATCCAGCAACGTGGTCGCACTGGTGATCCCCGACATCCGCAACAGCTTCTACTCGACCATCGCGCACGAGCTGTCCAAGAACATGGAGGCCGAGGACTTCCAGCTGATGCTCTCGGAAACCGACGACGACCGGATGGCGGAGCTGCGCCACCTGCGCGAGCTGTCCGCCAACCGCGTAGCGGGCGTCATCATCGTGCCCACCGCACGCCCGCACGCCGAGTCCGTCAAGCTCCTGCGCGCCATGCCGCACCTTCAGCTGCTCCGCCACCACCCTTCGCTCGGCTCCCAGTGGTTCGGCGTGGACGACCACGAGGCGCTGCGTCAGGCCACGGCCCACCTCGTGGCCCAGGGCCACACCCGCATCGCATACCTGGGCGGCCCCGAGGAACTACCCACGGGCGCGGAGCGCCTGCGCGGCTTCCGCAGCGCCCTGAGCGAAGGCGGCCTGCCCGACACCGCCGGCGTCACGGAGCTGGGACCGCCGTCGTCCGTGAACCACAGCCGCCACGCGGTGCGCCGACTGCTGCAGGGACCGGGCACGCCCACCGCGCTCGTACTGGGATCGATCCAGCTCACCCTCGGTGTCCTGGAGGAGCTGTCCGAGCAGGGCGTGAAGGTGCCCGGGAAACTGTCCGTGGTCGGGTTCGGGGACGAGCCCGGGTTCTCCTGGTGGGGCCCCGGGCTCACCACGATCGGCCTGCCGATCCAGGAAATGGCCACCGGCTGCGCACTGTGGCTGCTGCGCCGACTCAAGACCAAGCCGAGCAGCGACGGCCCGTACACGTCCCTCTCCCCCGGCTCGCTGATCCTGCGCGGCAGCACCGCACCACCCGGCGACCGGGCCCCGTCCACGTCCGGCTGACCGTGGACCGATGTCGGCCACGCACGCGGAAGGCGCCCGGAGCATGCACCCCGAGCGCCTTCGTGCCGTCTGCGCGTGTCAGTACCGTTCCTCATCAGGTCAGCCGTCTCGGCGGCAACGCGATCTGGCCACGTCCATGGCAGTCCTGCACACCACCGCCCCATCGGCGGGCGCACCCCCGTGGGCAGCACCTGGCCGGCGGGCGACCCATCCGCATCCCGCTGCCCGAGATCCAGATCTTCGGCGGCGGCGCCCACGCGGACCGTCGCCTCGACGTCCAGGACTTCATAGTGGTCTGCCCCGCGGCACGGAGCTTCCGCGAGGCCTGGACTGGACGGCGGAGATCTACCGGTCATCGCCCCGCAGGTCTGTTCCGCCGCGGCCCGCGCGACCCGGCCCGCGCGGGTGCCGCGGGGCCGCCGGTCTGCTGTTCCTCGTCGGCGAGAGCGCGCGTTCCTCGGTACCGACGGTGGCGTCACCACGCAGCGCGGGTTGGCCGGTGCTGGGGTCAGCGGGGGGGTCTACCCGGCCAGGGCGAGGGCGATGGGCAGTACCTGGTCGGCTCCGGTCTGGCGCAGGAGGCGTGCGCCTACGGCCAGAGTCCAGCCGGAGTCGGCGTAGTCGTCGACGAGCAGGACCGGGCCGGGAGATTTGGCCAGAGCGGCCGCAAGTTCGTCCGGCACGGCGAACGAGGCGGCCAGAGCCCGCAGCCGCTGGGCGGAGTTGCTGCGGTGCGCCGCATGCTCGCCCGCCTGCGCCGTGTAGGCCAGGCTGCCCAGCAGCGGAAGCCTGCCGACCTGGGCCAGGCCCGCAGCCAGGGAAGCGACCAGTTGCGGGCGGGTGCGGGACGGCATGGCGACGATCCCCACCGGGCGCGCCACCGCGTCAGGACCGCCGCCGGCCCAGCCGCCCGGCGAGCGCGCCCAGTCGGCCACCACCGTAACGACGGCCGCCAGCACGTCCTCCGGAACCGGCCCGTCGGCGGCCTGCGCCGACAGGAGCGGGCGCAAGCGGTTGCCCCAGCCAATGTCCGACAGCCTTCCCAGCGCACGCCCGGTGGCGGCCTGCTGGCCCACAGGGATACGACCCTTGAGGTCGACCCCCACCGCGGGCATACCCGAGGGCCACATCCGGCGCGGCTCGACCTCCACCCCCGGGCGGTCCAGCTCGCCGGTCGCTGCCGCGAGGGCCCCGGGCGGGACTGCGGGATCGAGCCAGGGCCCGGCACAGGAGTCGCAGCGACCGCATGGGACCGCCCTCTCGTCGTCGAGCTGCCGCAGCAAGAACTCCATCCGGCACCCCGCGGTCGCCACGTAGTCCCGCATGGCCTGCTGCTCCGCCTCCCGCTGCCGGGCCACCCACGCATAACGCTGCGCGTCGTACGCCCACGGCTGCCCTGTGGCGGTCCAGCCCCCCTTCACGCGCTCGACCGCCCCGTCCACGTCCAGGACTTTCAGCATCGCCTCCAGCCGCGAGCGCCGAAGGTCCACCAACGGCTCCAGCGCCGGCAGCGACAGCGGACGACCCGCCTGCTCCAGAACCGCCAGCGCTCGACGTACCTGCTCCTCGGGCGGGAAGCCCACCGAAGCGAAGTACGCCCAGATCGCCTCGTCCTCCCGCCCCGGCAGCAGCAACACATCCGCATGGTCCACACCACGCCCCGCACGCCCCACTTGCTGGTAGTAGGCGATCGGGGACGAGGGCGAGCCCAGATGCACCACGAACCCCAGGTCCGGCTTGTCGAAGCCCATCCCCAGTGCCGAGGTCGCCACCAGTGCCTTCACCCGGTTCGCCAGCAGGTCCTTCTCCGCCTGCAACCGGTCTGCGTTCTCCGTCTTCCCCGTATAGGAGGCCACCGGATGCCCGCACTGCCGCAGGAACGCCGCGACCTCCTCCGCCGCCGCCACCGTCAGCGTGTAGATGATCCCCGAACCCGGCAGATCCCCCAGCCGCTCCCCCAGCCACGCCAGCCGATGCGCCGCATCCGGCAACTCCAGCACCCCCAACCGCAGGCTCTCCCGGTCCAGCGGCCCCCGCAGAACCAGAGCGCCCCCACCCCCCGTCCCCAACTGATCGGCCACATCCGCAGTCACCCGCGCGTTCGCCGTAGCCGTGGTGGCCAGCACCGGCACGCCGGGCGCAAGCCCGGCGAGCATCGCCCGCAACCGGCGGTAGTCGGGGCGGAAGTCGTGGCCCCAGTCGGAGATGCAGTGCGCCTCGTCGACCACCAGCAGCCCCGTCGTAGCCGCGAGCTTGGGGAGCACCTGATCGCGAAAATCCACAGAATTGAGACGTTCCGGACTCACGAGAAGAACGTCGGTCTCACCGCGCTCGACCTCCTCGTAGATGGTGTCCCACTCCTCCGGGTTGGCCGAGTTGATGGTGCGCGCCCGGATACCGGCCCGCCCCGCCGACTCGACCTGGTTGCGCATCAGGGCCAGCAGCGGCGAGACGATCACCGTGGGACCGGAGCCACGCCGACGCAGCAGAGCGGTGGCAACGAAGTACACCGCCGACTTGCCCCAGCCGGTGCGCTGCACCACCAGTGCACGTCGGCGCTCCTCCACCAGAGCCGCCACCGCCAGCCACTGATCCTCCCGCAACCGCGCCGAACCTCCCGGGTCACCGACCAGCTCAGCGAGGATGGCATCGGCTTCAGCGCGGAGCTCCAGATCGTCCATGCCCCCATGCAACCCGATGGCAAGGACAATCGGCCACTTCACCCCACGTGACACCCCAACTCACCAACGGTCCACCGGCACGCACGATCAAGG
Source organism: uncultured Streptomyces sp. (assembly GCA_946480485.1). The sequence continues at coordinate 4,937 of CAMLJW010000379.1, forward strand.
GCGACCAGGGCGGAGCGCTCAACCACAGCCGTCCTCGGTCGACGTGTTTACAAAGGTCAGGGCACAGGTCAGCCACAGGTCCGGCTGCAATTCACAGGGCTCCAATACCGCCCCCCGCCCGGCGTTTCCAGTCCCCCTCAGCAGGCCCCGGACGGCCCCGTTCCGGACGGCGTGGCCAAGGCAGTGATCGAGGCAGTGATCGAGGTGCTGGCCCACTGGGCGAGGGGCCCCGGTGGCTGGGCTTCGGGAGCCCCAACGCGCAGCCGCGTCCGCCCGGCGTCGTCACCATGGTCTCGCCCAGACGACCGTACGAGACCGGCTGGACACTCGCGGTGGTCGGGAGCACGCTCCGACGGGCCGGTCCACAGGGG
>CAMLJW010000380.1 GCA_946480485.1 uncultured Streptomyces sp.
GACCCCGCCAAGGGACCAGCACCACGTCCTAAGGGTGGCTGCTACGCCAGGGCGAAGCGGGCGAAGACTGAGCGTGGTCGGGGACCGTGGCGTCTCGTCGGTGGGTGATGTGGACCAACTCCAAGGGTCACGTCAGATCGACCACATCCTGGTCAGCCGCGAGCTGTTGTTCAGCGTCACTCGGCTGCTCAACGACGGCAAGGACCTAGCCTGTTGCTCAGGCCCCGGCCAGCAGCTCGGCCGCCCTGGCCGCGGTGGCGAGGCCGACCCCCTCGCGGGAGCCTTCGGCGGTGGGGTCGTGACCGGCCAGCTGGGTGCCGATGACGCGCACATTGCCCAGTACGGGCGCGCCCGCGCGGTCGACCGGGCGGAGCTCGCGGTTCACCCTGACGCCGGCCTGGGCCAGCCGATGCGAGCCGAAGAAGTCCGCGGCCAGGAACTCGGTACGGTGAGCGAAGCCATCGATGGGCAACCCGAGCACTGTCTCGGCCAGGGTGCCGTCGCGGTAGGTCTCGATCCCCCCACCGGCCACGCCCCCCGTCGCCAGGACCACTTCGTCGCACGGGATCCGGACCGGGCCCGAGGCGCCCTCGCCGAGGACGGCCGTAACCCGGTCGCCGTCGCGCTCGGCCCCAATCGCCGGGAGCCCGAGCCGCCAGCCCACACCGAGTTCGCTGAGCCGCTCTCGCCAGGCGTCGAACAGCCGCAGCCCCGGAATCGACGGTGGCGGCAGGGCCGCCTCAACCACCCGGAGCCCGGCCAGCTCTTGGAGGTCGGCCCACGCCTCGGCGGCGTTGGCGAGCCCGATCACGGCCGGGACCACGCACACGTCGGCGCCAGCGGCGGCGCGGCCGAGCGTGCCGGCCACCGCCCCGCGGAACTCCCTCCCGTCGAAGGCGCGGGCCAGCTCGACCGCGTTGACATGGCGTCCGCGGAATCCCTGGGGCAGCGGGATCTCGATCGGCACGGCGTCCAGGCCGATCCGGTGCAGCCGGTCGGCGCACAGGTGGGACGAGAAGTCCTCGAAGCCGGCAAAGCCGATGGCGGCGACCCGCCCGGCGAGGGCGCCGTCGCTCTGGGTCTGGAGCAGCGCGGTGGTGCGCCGGGTCCCGATGCCCGTGATCTGGCTGCGGTTGACGGCCGGGTCGCCGACCAGCTCGATGCCGGCCCGGTCGGTCAGCGCCCGCACGTGCCCGATCCCGGCCAGCAGCGCGCCCTCGCCGACCAGCGAGTACGGGTGCCCGTCGGGTAGCCGGCCGAGTGCTTCCAACGGGCGTTCCACGGGTTCCCCGGCCCCCGCCTCGTCCCCGGCCGGCAGGCGCCCCAGCACGTCGATCCCCCCGGCGGCCCAGTGCGTGAAGCCGTGACCGCGCGCGATCACCTGGACCTGCCGGCCTGCCTCGGCCAGCATGGTCGCCGCCGCCAGCCCGGACGAGCCGGCCCCGATGACCACGACGTCGGCGCCCATCACCGGCCCCCTTCGGTCGGCTCCGGGAGCGGCCCGCGGGGGCCGCCGGGCGGCCCGGCGTCGGTGGCCCGGCGCCCCTCGGTGTCGCCGGTCAGGCCCTCCCCGCCGACCCCACGCCCCGGGCCGGCCTGGCGCGGCCCAGACCAGTCGTCGCCCGTGGCGGCCGCCTGGATCTGCTCGTCCTCGCCCGGCTCCCGCTCCACCGTGTCCAGGGCGAGGATGCCGCGGTAGATCGCGTCGTTGCGCAGCGCCTGGACCGCCGCCTGGCCCCAGGCCACTGCTCGCAGCCCGCGCCAGCGCTCCTGCATGAACAAGCGCAGGTTGCCCAGCGGGTCACCGACGTCCGGCCGCCTGGCCGCGACGACGGCGGCGGCACGCCAACCGCACCCGCCGCCCTGGGTAGGTCCGAAGCCGAGCCGGTACTGGCGGCGCAGGTCGTCAAGCTGGGTCACGCCGGCCCCGACGGCCTCCTCGATGGTGCGGCGGGTGATCAGCTCGCACTCGCAGGCCAGCGGGCCGTCGGCCTGCCCGGCACCGGCCGACGGGCGGGCCAGCGGGCGGGTCGGCTGACGGATGCCCTGCTCGGCGCCGGGCAGGGGCGTGATCGCGGTCATGCAGGGACGCTCCTCGCCACGCTTGGCGACCATGACGTCCACGACCTTCTGGGCCATCTGCCTGGAGGTGGTGAGCTTGCCACCCACGATCGACAGCAAGTTGGGCACTCCATCCCCGGGCTCGTGGTCCAAGACGGTGAAGGTGCGGCTGACGCTGCGGCCGTGCCCGCCCGCTTCGCCCTGGACCGGGTCGTACAGGGGCCGGTGGCCGCTGTAGGCGCGCAGGGCGCGACCGTGGGCGATGGCGGGTACCAGCTTGGCTGTCTGGTCGATGATCAGGTCGATCTCCAGCGGGGCGACGCTGGGATCGTCGGCGTCGTCGGCCTCGGTCGATGTGGTCCCAAGGATCGCCGCGTCGTAGGCCGGCACGATGATGTCGCCGTCGGTCGGCATGCGGCAGTGGGTGACCAGCGAGCGCACGTAGCGGCCGGCCATCACGACCATGACACCCTTGTCCGGGACCATCCGGAACGGGGCCCCGGCCATGGCACCAATCCGCCCGGCCCAGGCCCCGGCCGCGTTGATCACCCAGCGGCAGCCGATGGTCCGGCCCCTGCCGCCGACCAGGTCATGGACGCGGACCGCGCTGACCCGACCGTCGCCGTCGCGCTCGAAGCCGACGACCGGGTGGTGCACCAGGACCCGGCCGCCTCTGGCCTCGGCGCCGTAGGCCATTGACCACAGCAGCCTCCAGGCGTCCATGCTGCCGTCGGTCGGCACCCAGAAGGCCCGCTCGATCCGGTCGGTAAGGGCCGGCTCCTCGCGACGGGCCGCGGCCGGGTCGACCTCCTCGCACGGCACGCCGGTCTCGGCACAGCCGGTGACGAAACGGTCGCCGTAGCCCAGATCGTGCTCGGGCAACAGGATGAAGAAGCCGCCTGTGTCCTCGATGGTATGCGGCGCGATCCGGCGCAGGACGGCGTTCTCCTCGACGCACTCGCGGGCCGACGGCAGGTCGTTGACCGCGTACCGGGCGCCCGAATGCAGCTCGCCGTGCCAGCGCCCCGATGTGCCCGTCCCCAGGTCGGAGCGGTCCACCAGGACCGCCTCGATACCGCGCAGGGCCAGGTCCCACAACACGGCCGTCCCGGTGGCGCCCCCGCCGATCACCACGACGTCGGTCTCGCGCAGCATCGCCTGCTCCCTTCGCGGCCAGCGCCCGTCGTACCAAGCGTACTGCCGCGCTGGGGGTGGTCGGCCACCTTCGGGACCAAACCGGCGCCCCGCCGGGGCCCATGCCGGCCCGTCCAAGCCGCCGTCGATCGACGCTTCAACCGGTGCGCTACAACGCCGCCCGCACGATCCAGGCGTTCAGCGCCCGGCTACGCCAGCAGATCGAGCTGGACACCTGACCGGCGAGCTGCTCACCGTGCTCGACCAGCCGATGCAGCCGATAGTGCCCTCGCCGCCCGTCAGATGAATTCCAGGGACGCAACACAAGGCTGATGCAGGGTGCCGGAGGGATTCGATGAACTGGCCATGGCCATCTGATCGGGCGGAGGTCGAGGCTCCAGCATGCCCTTGGTCGCCGCAATGCAACAACGCCGGCGGACTCGGTTGCTGCCTCACTGCGGTTCAGAATCGGCTTTCAGCGGTCCACCCTCCTCCATCGCTCGTGATCAGCGAGCAGACCATACGACGCTGGACCGACAAGTCGTTGTAGCGGGTGAGGAAGTTCGTCGACGGGTCGCTCACGACCGGCCGCGCCTGCGGATCCGCTCGAACGGGCTCGCGCAGGCGGCACAGAGCCACTGGGATGTCATGACCGTCGGTCCGACCTCGCCGACCCGCTCGACCTCGTCGGAGCCGCACCACGGGCAGATCACGCGTCAGAGGCTTGGGCTCCCTGGGGAACGCGACGGCGACGTCGCCCGCGCCATCGAGGGCGAGTTTGGGCGGCCGGCTGCAGGTCCGCGCGGCGTGAGGCGACGGACGATGAGACCACCGACCGGGCGTAAGGCCTGGTCGAACGGGCACAATCAGTCCAGGACCAGCAACGGGCAGCCGGCAACGGAGGCGGTACGGTGAGCCGGGACACACAGGCACATACGGAGCAGCACTCCCGCAAGGTCGCCGAGGCGGCGCGCGAGCAGGACTGGCAGCAGCCGAGCTTCGGCAAGGAGCTGTTCCTCGGTCGGCTGCGGCTCGACCTGATCCATCCCCACCCGCGCCCGACCGAGCAGGAGCGGCGCAAGGGCGAGGCCTTCCTGGCGCGGCTGGAGGCGTTCCTCCGCGAGACGGTCGACCCGCTGCAGATCGAGCGCGACGCCAAGATCCCCGACGAAGTCGTGCGGGGCCTGGGCGAGCTGGGCGCGTTCGGCATCAAAATCGACGAGCGCTACGGCGGCCTCGGCCTGTCCCAGGTCTACTACAACCGGGCGCTGGCCCTGGCGGCGTCGGCGCACTCCTCGATCAGCGTGCTGCTCAGCGCCCACCAGTCGATCGGGGTGCCCGAGCCGGTGCGGCTGTTCGGCACCGAGGACCAGCAGCGGCGCATCCTGCCGGGCGTGGCCAAGGACCAGGTCAGCGCGTTCCTGCTGACCGAGCCCGACGTGGGCAGCGACCCGGCCCGCATGCGCACCACCGCCACACCGACCGAGGACGGCAGCGCGTATGTGCTCAACGGCTCCAAGCTGTGGACCACCAACGGCGTGATCGCCGACATGCTGGTGGTGATGGCGGTCGTGCCCCGCTCCCAAGGGCACCGGGGCGGCATCACCGCGTTCGTGGTCGACGCCCACACGCCCGGGATCACCGTCACCCACCGCAACCAGTTCATGGGGCTGCGCGGGATCGAGAACGGCGTCACCGTCTTCGACAACGTCCGCGTCCCGGCCGCCGACCGCCTCGGCGAGGAAGGCCGCGGGCTCAAGATCGCGCTGCAGACGCTCAACACGGGGCGGCTGTCCCTGCCCGCCATCTGCTGCGCGGCGGCCAAGTGGTCGCTGCGGATCGCCCGGCAGTGGTCCAACGAGCGGGTCCAGTGGGGCAAGCCGATCGGCAAGCACGAGGCCGTCGCCGCCAAGCTCGCGTTCATCGCCGGCATGGCCTACGGGATGGAGTCGATGCTGGAGCTGGCCAGCGCGCTGGCCGACGACAAGCGCAACGACATCCGCATCGAGGCCGCCCTGACCAAGCTATACACCAGCGAGATGGCCTGGCTGGTCGCCGACGAGCTGGTCCAGCTGCGCGGCGGGCGCGG
>CAMLJW010000381.1 GCA_946480485.1 uncultured Streptomyces sp.
GCGGCCCCCCCCCGACCGGGGTTTTTCGCCCCCGCCGCCCCTACCGGCCCCATCCGGACCGGTAGGGGCGGCGGGGGCGAAACTCCGTCGAGTGGCCAGGGCCCTTCGTTGTACCGTTCTTGACGTTCCCGTCAAGAGCTTGGCGGGCCATCTACCCCGTACCGGCGGGACATCCGGACACACATGTACGTGGGGACTCTGTCCTTCGATCTCCTGCTCGGCGACGTACGGTCGCTCAAGGAGAAGCGTTCCGTCGTTCGCCCGATCGTCGCCGAACTCCAGCGCAAGTACGCGGTGAGCGTGGCGGAAGTCGGCGGCCAGGACCTCTACCGGCGGGCCGAGATCGGCCTGGCGGTGGTCTCGGGAGACGCGGGACATCTGACGGACGTTCTGGACCGGTGCGAGCGCATGGTCGCCAGCCGGCCGGAGGTGGAGCTGCTGTCCGTACGACGGCGGCTGCACGGCGGCGACGACTGACCGTGCACGACGATCGTCGGTGCACGCGGAACACGTGGAACACGCGAAACACGCGTTACAGGCAAGAAAGAGGGAGACGGACCAGTGGCCGACAACGCGCGCGCGAAGAGGCTGGCGGACCTCATCCGAGAGGTGGTGGCCCAGAAGCTGCAGCGCGGGATCAAGGACCCGCGGCTCGGTTCGCACGTCACCATCACGGACACCCGGGTCACCGGGGATCTGCGGGAGGCGACCGTCTTCTACACGGTGTACGGGGACGATGAGGACCGGGCAGCCGCGGCGGCCGGCCTGGAGAGCGCCAAGGGCGTGCTCCGCTCGGCGGTCGGTGCGGCGGCGGGCGTGAAGTTCACCCCGACCCTGAGCTTTGTGGCGGACGCCCTGCCGGACACCGCCAAGACCATCGAGGACCTGCTCGACAAGGCGAGGGCCTCGGATGCGAAGGTGCGCGAGGTCTCGGCCGGCGCCACCTTCGCCGGTGAGGCCGACCCGTACAGGAAGCCGGGCTCCGACGACGAGTCGGACGAGGTCGCCGAAGCTGTCGAGACGGACGGCGACGCCGCGCAATGACGCAGAAGAACCGGACGCCCGACGGACTTGTCATCGTCGACAAGCCGTCGGGCTTCACTTCGCACGACGTGGTCGCGAAGATGCGCGGGATCGCCAGGACCCGCCGCGTCGGACACGCGGGCACCCTCGACCCCATGGCGACGGGCGTACTCGTCCTCGGAGTCGAGAAGGCGACCAAGCTCCTCGGCCACCTCGCGCTGACCGAGAAGGAGTACCTCGGCACGATCAGGCTCGGCCAGTCGACCCTGACCGATGACGCCGAGGGTGAGATCACGGTGTCGGCGGACGCCTCGGGGACCGCCCGGGACGCCATCGACGCCGGGGTCGCCAAGCTCACCGGCGACATCATGCAGGTGCCGTCCAAGGTCAGCGCCATCAAGATCGACGGCGTGCGCTCGTACAAGCGGGCCCGTGAGGGCGAGGACTTCGAGATCCCGGCCCGACCGGTGACGGTCTCCTCGTTCTCGGTGTACGACGTCCGGGACGCCGTGGCCGACGACGGTACGCCCGTCCTGGACCTGGTCGTCTCGGTGGTTTGCTCGTCGGGGACCTACATCCGGGCGCTGGCCCGGGATCTCGGCGCCGGCCTGGGTGTCGGCGGCCATCTGACGGCGCTGCGCCGCACCCGTGTCGGCCCCTACAAGCTCGACTCCGCGCGCACGCTGGACCAGCTCCAGGAAGAGCTGACCGTGATGCCCCTGGCGGAGGCGGCCGCGGCCGCGTTCCCGCGCTGGAACGTGGACGCGAAGCGCGCGCGGCTGCTGACGAACGGCGTCCGGCTGGAGATGCCCGATGAGTACGCGGGGATCGGCGCCGTGGGGGTGTTCGATCCCGAGGGGCGGTTCCTCGCGCTGGTGGAGGAGCGGCAGGGCAAGGCCAAGAGCCTGGCCGTGTTCGCCTGACGCCTGACCGGTCTCATGTCGTCACGTCGGCCGTCGCGTGGGCCGTCGTGCCGATAAGTTCGTCGGAGCGTCGGCCGTTGTGGCCGTCGGCTTTGTCGAGGAGCGGCGTTCACAGGGAGCTGTGTGCACCGCTCCACGGTCCCCCTCCCTTGAGGTGTATCCATCCGTCATGGTCGATTCGCCCGTGGGGGCAGGCGCGTGGAGTGAACGGAGGAAGTGGAAAGGGGCTGGTTCGGCCGGCGACCCATCGGCCCGACTTCCCCTGTGCCCACCCTCGAAGAACCGAGTACGGCCCCTCGGCGAAAAGGTGCTCGCGGCGTCCGGTACGTTCGCATTCTGGCGTGACCCGAAATCCGTTCGCCTATGAGCACTCACGTGCGCCCCGTCACAGCCCCCGTCACGGCCCCAGTCCCAGCCCATGCCCATGCCCATGCCGATGCGAGCCGAGCGCACGTGGCATGGCACCCTTGGACCTGCGTATGAGGCAATCGGTACGCAGACCATGCGGACACGGGTTCGACGAGGAGCGGTCACAGTGCAGCGCTGGCGTGGCTTGGAGGACATTCCCCAGGACTGGGGGCGCAGCGTCGTCACCATCGGCTCGTACGACGGCGTTCACCGCGGGCACCAACTGATCATCCGGCATGCCGTGGAACGGGCGCGTGAGCTGGGCGTTCCGTCCGTCGTCGTGACGTTCGACCCGCACCCGAGCGAGGTGGTGCGTCCCGGCAGCCATCCGCCCCTGCTTGCCCCGCACCACCGCCGCGCCGAGCTGATGGCGGAGTTGGGCGTCGACGCCGTGCTCATCCTGCCCTTCACCCCCGAGTTCTCGAAGCTCTCGCCCGCCGACTTCGTCGTCAAGGTCCTGGTCGACAAGCTGCATGCCAAGGCCGTCGTCGAGGGCCCGAACTTCCGCTTCGGTCACAAGGCCTCAGGGAATGTGGCGTTCCTGGCCGAGCAGGGAAAGACGTACGACTTCGAGGTCGAGATCGTCGACCTGTACGTGACCGGCGCGGCCGGGGGCGGCGAGCCCTTCTCCTCCACCCTGACCCGGAGGCTTGTCTCCGAGGGCGACGTGGAGGGCGCGCGCGAGATCCTGGGCCGCCCGCACCGCGTCGAGGGCGTCGTGGTACGTGGCGCCCGGCGGGGCCGCGAGCTGGGCTTCCCGACCGCCAACGTCGAGACCCTCCCGCACACGGCGACCCCCGCCGACGGTGTCTATGCCGGCTGGCTGCACGCGCAGGGCGAAGCCATGCCCGCCGCGATCTCCATCGGCACGAACCCGCAGTTCGACGGCACCGAGCGTACGGTGGAGGCGTACGCCATCGACCGTGTGGGCCTCGACCTGTACGGCCTGCATGTCGCGGTCGACTTCCTGGCCTTCGTCCGCGGCCAGGCCAAGTTCGCCTCGATCGAGGCGCTGTTGGAGACCATGGCGAAGGACGTCAAGCGCTGCCGGGAGCTCGTCGAGGCGTACGAGGGGGAGTAGGGGTGTCCGACGGGGACAGAGGTGTGTCCGACGGGGGTGGAGGCGCGTCCGACGGTGGTAGGGCGTCAGTCGGCTCGTCGGCGATGATGAGGCGCGGTCGCAGGCCAGGGCCATGGCGATCATGACGCGTTGGCGTTTTTCGTGCTCATTGGTCCATACCCGTGATGCGGGGGCGTTCGTGGGGCGGTGGTTGGGCGCCTGGGGGCGGGGGGCGTACGCGAAGGGCCCGCGCCGTTGGTGCGGGCCCTTCGCCGGGTTACTGCTGGGGTGGCGTGGCGGGGTCTGGCCCTGACCTTTACCTTGCCCCTGCCCCTGCCTCCCGTCACCCTAGTGCGGTGGCTGATCGGGCTGGAAGGGCTGGCCGGGCGCGGGGGGCTGGAACGGCGCGCCCGGTTGGGGGTGCGCGGGCTGGCCGGGCTGTGGCTGACCTGCTGGTCCCGGCTGGGGCGGTGTGGGACCGCTCGGGTGGGGCTGCCAGCCCTGGGGACCGCCGGGGTGGCCCGGGTTGCCTGGGTGACCTGGCTGCGCCGGCGGTTGCGGATAGCCGCCGGGCTGGGGTGGGGGCTGGGTGCCTGGCTGAGGCTGGGTTCCGGGCTGCTGGGGGTACGGCTGGCCCGGCTGCGGGTAGGCCTGGCCGGGTTGGCCCTGCTGGGGGACCTGGCCCGAAACGGACTGGCCCGGCAGGGGCGGAGCGGCGACGGGCGGCGGGTTGCCGTCCGACGTCCACAGGCCCTGCGACTGCTGGTGCCGCGCGATGTCCTCGGCGACCATCGCCGAGAGGTTGAAGTATGCCTCGCGCACCTTGGGCCGCATCATGTCGAGATCGACCTCGGCACCGGCCGACAGATGCTCGTCGAACGGTACGACGATCACGCCACGGCAGCGCGTCTCGAAGTGGCTGACGATGTCCTCCAGTTTGATCATCTTGCCGGTCTCGCGGACTCCGGAGATGACGGTGATGGATCGCGACACCAGGTCCGCGTACCCGTGCGCCGACAGCCAGTCGAGGGTCGTCGACGCGCTGCTCGCACCGTCCACGGACGGCGTCGAGATGATGATGAGCTGGTCGGCGAGGTCGAGCACACCGCGCATCGCGCTGTAGAGCAGGCCCGTACCCGAGTCGGTGAGGATGATCGGGTACTGCTTGCCGAGCACCTCGATCGCGCGCCGGTAGTCCTCGTCGTTGAACGTCGTCGAGACCGCCGGGTCGACGTCGTTGGCGATGATCTCGAGCCCCGACGGCGCCTGCGACGTGAACCGCCGGATGTCCATGTACGAGTTGAGGTACGGGATCGCCTGTACGAGGTCGCGGATGGTGGCCCCGGTCTCGCGGCGCACGCGGCGCCCGAGCGTACCGGCGTCCGGGTTGGCGTCGATCGCGAGGATCTTGTCCTGCCGCTCGCTGGCGAGGGTGGACCCGAGCGCGGTGGTCGTGGTCGTCTTGCCCACGCCGCCCTTGAGACTGATGACCGCGATCCGGTAGCAGGACAGCACCGGCGTCCGGATGAGCTCGAGCTTCCGCTGCCGCTCGGCCTCTTCCTTCCTGCCCCCGATCTTGAACCGGGAGGACGCGGCCGCCGGTCGCCCGCTCTTCGCCTTCTGCTTCTTGGTGTTGAGCAGCCGGTCCGACGACAGCTCCACGGCCGCCGTGTATCCCAGCGGCGCTCCCGGATTGGTCGGCTGCCGCTGATCGTGCTGCACGGGCTGCGGCCAGGCGGCACTGGAGCGGGGGTCGACGGGGGACCCCGGCTGGGCCGGTTGGACCGTGTGCGGCTGCTGTACCTGCGGGTTCTGTACGCCAGGCTGATGCGGCACGGCCTGCTGCCCGTGGGCCGGATA
>CAMLJW010000382.1 GCA_946480485.1 uncultured Streptomyces sp.
CCGCTGCGCCCCGCGTCACCGCCCTCTACGAACGGTGGGTGAAAGCCGGGCCCCCACCCCTCGGCACCTCGCTCAACCGCTGGTGGGACAAGCGACTCGCCGAACTCCACAACGCCATCCAGCCAAAGGAGAACTGACCATGGGATGGGGTTCCGCCTACAGCCTGTTCAACACCGTCGCCGACGCCCTCATCGAGGCCGACGCATCCGACGAGATCAAGGAACGCGCACTGACGAAGATCATTGCCCGGCTTCAGGAAGACGACTGGGACACCGAACTCGACAGCCTCCAGTCGTACCTCGGCGACCCGGCGATCGTCCGCGCGTTCGCCAACAACGACATCACCTGGGACTGACCGCCCGGCTTGACGCCCGTGGCATTCTGGGCGTGCTGGCCGTCGCAAGCTGCTGCCGACGGGCCGGTGCTGCTCACAGCCCGATGGACAGCGACCTTGGGCGCAGCGAAGCCCCGGACACTTCCACCGTCCGGGGCTACGCTGCGCGGCTACACCACTACTGGATCACCGACGGTACCGGGCCCGGACTGGGCTCGCCGCACCAGGCGACCAGAAACGCGCCAGGGGGCCAATAAGGGTCGCCCCGCCACATCCTTCGCAAGAGACGACGACCACACCCTCGCTGATGGACGCAATCGTGCTCCGCCGATTGCACTCCCAGCATGGTGTGCCATTGAAGCGGCACTCTACGAACCTAAAAGCCTCATTCACCACGTCACCGTCCGTGAAAGCCTGATCAACCTCGGCCTGATCCATGATCACCTCAAATAGTCGACGTTGCTTCCACGATGGCACGGTGGCCCGCCCCGGGGAGGACGGACCACCGTTATTGGTTGACCGTGGCCCGTGTGGCTAGGCGGCGACGGTCGTCTTCGACGCGGCTTCGAGTTCCTCCGGCGTGGCCATCAGGTCGTCGAACTCGCCGGCCTTCACGCCCTCGAAGAACTTCGTGATCTCGGCGCGCGACATCATCAGAACCGGGCTCGCCGGGTCCTTGTCGTCGGAGATCGCGATCATGCGTGTCCCGTCCGGGATGCTGTCGTGCGGGTGGCCCTGCGCTGTCCCCGCCTGGGCGAGGATGACGCAGTCCTTGAGGATGGGATCGAGGTCGGTCCGGCTGGATTTGCGCCAGTCAAGGCCGGGCGCGCTGGTGTTCTCGTACGGGCGTGTCGCTGCACCATTGGTGATCGTGCCCATGGGCTCTCCTTCAGCGTCGGTGGCGCACAGCAGGTCCTCTGCCGGGGGGCTGAGGGGGCTGTGCTCCGCCAGTCTGCATTCCCCTGACCGGCTGTCAGGGGAATCACACGAAACTGCCCCATCGGACGTCCTGGTGAGGTATCGCCCGATGAGTTCCGCGCACACGAAGCGCCCCGGCCGTCACATCTCGGCCGGGGCGCAGCTGCGTACGGGGCTACTCCTCGGCGGCTGGCTTCTTCACCGGCCGATTCTTGGCCCCTCGCTGCCCTGCCTCAATCTGCCGCTGCTCCGCCATTGCCCGGTGCATCTCGGCAGCCAACTCGCCCGCTGGCTCGTTGAGTGGTTTCCCGTCGCGCATTGCGTAGCCCGTTCGAACCCGCCAGTCCGCGTAGGCGGCGCGGCACCGCACCGCATGCGACGGCGTGCCAACCGAGTTGAACTTGGGAGATACGGACTTGATCAGGGCATCCTCTGCCTTGTAGGCAGCGGCTCGGCTCGGATACCACTCCTCTTCACGGCGAGCAACGCAGGGCCACCACGACGTACGGCTGTGATCTCGGTAGCGGCGCTTCGGATTGCTGCTCGACCCGATGTAAAGCAGCGCCCCTTCGGCGTCGTACAGGCGGTACACAGCCGCCGGGCGCGGCGCTTCGGTGGTCTCGTTCGGTACAGTCACAGTGCACTTGCTCCAAGGTGCTCTCGGCCGGGCGGTCTCTACACCGCCCGGCCGCTTCCTTACTCGGGTTTCTTCTCGGCCGCCTCCTTCGCGGCCTTGTCCTTTCTGCGCTGGTGCCCGCTCAGTCCCTTGCTGATTTGCTGCGCGCGCTCAGGCGTGATTTCGCCGATGATCTCGGCGATCTCCGGCCACGTCTTCCGCTGCTCCTCACGGAGGAAACGGACGCTGTCCTCCCGGATCTGCCGCAGCTGCTTGTGGTACCCGGGCCACCTGCGTAGCGCTTCGGATACTGCACTGGTGCGCTCGGCTGGGTCCTCGATGGCCTCAAACGCCTCGATCGCATCCAACAGCCTCTTCACCTCCTCGGGAATCTCTGCCACGCCCGCTCTCCCCTCTGCCTGAGAGCGCAACCGGGACATTCCAAATCCTAGGACTTGCCTTCCCTCCGAGCAAGTCCTAGGGTTTGGGTTGTGAGGCCGCGCTCCATTCGGTCTCGTGCTCCAACAGAACGGCCCCGATCGGGCTCTCACACACCGATCGGGGCCAGCCATCCACCTGCCATGAACAGGAGAGACAGCCGTGCAAGAGCGTAACGGCCAACCCCAAGACCAGCCCACCCCTACGCCGTGGCCCGACGGCGTCATCGCGAGGTACCTCACCGTCGGAGGCGCCCTCGTCGACATCAGCCACGACACGCTTTACCTCCACGACACGGAGCCGAACGTGTCTACCGCCTGCTGCGGAGGCTGCGGCGACTACCAGAACGAGGAATGGGCGCCCTACGCCTGCCGCCTTAACAACGGCAGCAGCGGCGCCGACTTCGACGCCCGCAAGTGGGCACAGGCCCACGCCGCCGAGTGCCGCGCCGTGCCCCGCCCGGCGGTGACCCAGTGACCACCTACTGCGACTGGTGCGGCCAGAAGAACCACGACCCGCTCAAGCCGCAAGACGGCCAGGTGACCTCATGAGTGGTCAGCAGCCCACCCAAGCCGACCGCGTCGCAGCCCTCCAGCGCGAGGCTGCCGCCGCATACGCCGCCCGCGCCGCACGAGAGGCCGCCGCCCGCGAGCAACTCGCCTTCGCCCGCACCCACGGCAACCAGCAAGCAGGCACCCGCTAATGGGCCTCTTCCGCCGCACACAAACCACCCGCACCTACCCCGCCACCGGAACCACCATCACCGGCCCCGCCAACCGCTTCCGCCGAGCAAAAACCAGCGGAGCCCGACAAGCCGCCGCCGCCGGCCAAGCCTGGGAAGACGCCGACCGCCAACAAGACCGACGCGGCGGCTGGTACCGCGCCGCCCGCTAACCCAGAGGACACCACCATGCCCATCCACCAAATCCCCGAACGCGCCGCACTCCCACACATCGGCGAACACGGCAACACCGTCCCCGTCCGCATCCTCACCAACAACGGCACCACCGCGCAGGTTCTCATCGAAGGCTGCGGCATCCATCTCCGGCAAGGCGCCGTCCACACCGTGCCGTCCGACACGGTCGAACGCTGCCCGTAACACCCACCCGGCCGCCGCCCCCGCGAAACCCCCACGCGGGGGCGGCCCACGCTCCCGGAGGCCCCGATGCAACGCCACTTCCAAACAGCCTTGGCTCGCTGGGGATTCACCGCGTGCGCGGCCATCGCCCTCCTCACCAACCAGCCCCTACCCCTCCTCGTCAGCGCCCTGTTCGCCGCCTACGCCTGGCGCAACCGACACCGATAACCCGCCGCCACCGGAGCCCACCGTGAAGACCCTCACCCAAGGACAGACAACCGTCCTCGCCGCCGCCACCCTCCCCATGGTCGGAGCTGGAGCCCTCGGCGCCTGGGGCACCTACGCCAACATCACCTCGGTCTTCCACCGCTCCGCCACCGCACTCGGCGTCGTCGCCGCAGGAGAAGGCGCCACCCTCGTCCTTGCCCTCGTCCTTGTCGGACTGACCATGCTCGGCCAGCCCGCGCCCGTCGCCGTCCGAGCCGGCCTGTGGCTGCTCCCCGCAGCCGCATCCGTCACCGGCGTGATCGTCGCCCCGGGCATGCGGGACGCCGTCGTGTTCGCCCTCACCCCGATGGCAATGACCGTGTCGGCAGAAGGCCTCGGTCTCCTCGCGCGGCGGATCGTGGTCCACACCACCGGAGTCGACGTCGAGGCGCAGCGCCGCAACGCTTCGACGCTACGGAGGATCGCCTACCACCGGGCGCGCGCCGAGCGGCACCCCAAGCCGAAGGTGCGGGATCGGTCGGCGCTGAAGGCGTGGCGGCTCATGGCCAGGGTCGGGGACGGAGACGCACAGCTCGGCTCGGACCTCGTCGCCGTGCAGCGTGAGCGGCTCACCGAGGGCGCAGACGATGCGCTCGGCGCGATGCTCGGCAGCGGCCCGGCTCACCCCGAACTGCCTCCGGCTCAGCCCGCCATGAGCCGTGAGCCCGAGCCCGGTGAGCCTGAGCCCGCGGACTTTGAGCCGACCATAAACACGGCACTCACCGTCACCAGCAGCGAGCTCCACACCCACCTGACCGACCCGCTCCGCCCGTCTACCGCAGCACTGCCCATCCCCGCTGACCTGCCGGTCTCACGCGAGCCCGTCTTGAGCCCGGCTGAGCCGACCACCGTGAGCCGACCCGAGCTGAGCCCTGAGCCGGCCCGTGAGCCCACCGGCTCAGAGGCCGACGACATCGAGCAGCAGATCACCGAACTCGCTACCCGGCTCAGGCAAGGAGAGCGGCTCACCAAGACCACCGCCGCAGAGATTCTCGCCGTGAGCCCAGCGACCGCGGGCCGACGACTCAAGGACGCCCGCAACCGAATCCAGGAAGGGACGGGCTTCTACGCATGAGCCAGAACCTGAGCCATCAGCCCGGCGCGGACGAGCTCCGTGTCGCCCACATCCTCCGCCAACAAGGCGTAGGCCCCGACGCCACCGCACACCCCGACGAGCCGACAAGCCGTACACCAGCACGGCCGGCGGGATCCAGGCTGCCGGACTGGCGGCTGCCCAAGCCCGGCATCAGCCCCAACGGCATCGTCGAACCCGAACCGCCCCAGCGCCCCCGGGACTGGCTCGACGACATCCTCGAAGCCAACGCCACCCCCGCCCCGGAAAGTCCGGCGCGCGGGCCCGTGGAACTGACCGCCCCAGTCGCCAAGGAACACGCGGGCAAGACCCCGAAGAAGCTGCGCCGCCAACGCCCCGCCTACCGCACCCACCAGCCCGACCACTCCCCCCGCCAGTCCCTCCTCGACGCCTACGCCAGCATCCCCAGCCGTGTCCGCTGGCTCATCTACCACACCACCGCCGCCACAGCCGGCTGGCGGCTCGGCTGGGTCGACTGGGGCACCGACACCGCCGCCTGGTACGCAGCCGGCCACTGGA
>CAMLJW010000383.1 GCA_946480485.1 uncultured Streptomyces sp.
CGCTGGATCGTCACAGGCGCCGCACGCTGACCGTTTCACGTGAAACAAGGCCATGGGGGCCGCACCCGGAAGGGTGCGGCCCCCATGTGCTCACTGCGTCAGCGAGCGCGGCTTTCAGCCGGCGACGACCTCGAGGCTGACCTTGGCGGCAACCTCGGGGTGCAGACGCACGGACGTCTCGTGGGCGCCCAGCGTCTTGATCGGCGCACCGAGCTCGATGCGGCGCTTGTCGACCTCGGGACCACCGGCGGCCTTGATCGCGGAAGCGATGTCGGCCGGGGTGACGGAACCGAAGAGACGACCGGCGTCGCCGGAGCGGACGGCCAGACGGACCTTGACCGCCTCAAGCTGGCCCTTGATCTGGTTGGCCTGCTCGATGGTCTGGATCTCGTGGATCTTGCGAGCACGACGGATCTGCTCGACGTCCTTCTCGCCACCCTTGGTCCAGCGGATAGCGAACTTCCGCGGGATCAGGTAGTTGCGAGCGTAACCGTCCTTGACGTCGACGACGTCGCCCGCGGCACCGAGGCCGGAGACCTCGTGGGTGAGGATGATCTTCATGTTTCGGTCACCCTTCCCTTATCGCGCGGTGGAGGTGTAGGGCAGCAGCGCCATCTCACGGCTGTTCTTGACGGCCGTGGCGACGTCACGCTGGTGCTGCGTGCAGTTGCCGGTCACGCGGCGGGCACGGATCTTGCCGCGGTCGGAAATGAACTTCCGCAGCATGTTCGTGTCCTTGTAGTCCACGTACGTGACCTTGTCCTTGCAGAAAGCGCAGACCTTCTTCTTCGGCTTGCGCACAGGCGGCTTCGCCATGGTGATTCTCCTGTGTGATCAAGAAGTATGGGTACAAACCCGCCCTTAGAAGGGGGGCTCGTCCGAGTAGCCGCCGCCGGAACCGCCGGAGCTTCCGCCCCAGCCACCGCCGCCACCCTGCTGACCGCCGCCGGCCGGCGCGCCGGTCGCCCAGGGGTCGTCGGCGGGAGCGCCGCCGCCCTGCTGCTGACCGCCACCGGGGCCTCCGCCCCAGCCGCCGCCTTGCTGGCCGCCGCCACCGCCGCCGTAACCGCCTTGGCCACCTCGGCCGGTGGTCTTGGTGACCTTCGCCGTGGCACTGCGAAGGCTCGCGCCGACCTCGTCGACGTCGAGCTCGTAGACCGTGCGCTTGACGCCCTCACGGTCCTCGTAGGACCGCTGCTTCAGTCGGCCCTGCACGATGACGCGCATGCCACGCTGAAGCGACTCAGCGACGTTCTCCGCCGCCTGACGCCAGACCGAGCAGGTCAGGAACAGGCTCTCGCCGTCCTTCCACTCGTTTGTCTGACGGTCGAAGGTGCGGGGGGTAGACGCGACACGGAACTTCGCGACCGCCGCACCGGAAGGGGTGAAGCGCAGCTCGGGGTCGTCGACAAGATTGCCGACGACCGTGATGACGGTCTCGCCTGCCATAGGGGAACCTCTCGGCGGGTTTGCTGCTGGCTGCTTGGTGCTGCTACTCGATGCCCGAAATCAGCTGAGCGGGAGAACTCAGTGCATCTCGGGGCGAAGGACCTTGGTCCGGAGGACCGACTCGTTCAGGTTCATCTGGCGGTCGAGCTCCTTGACGACCGCAGGCTCGGCCTGCAGGTCGATGACCGAGTAGATGCCCTCGGGCTTCTTCTTGATCTCATACGAGAGACGACGACGGCCCCAGGTGTCGACCTTCTCGACCTTTCCGTTGCCCTCACGGACGACGGAGAGGAAGTTTTCGATCAGGGGAGCAACGGCGCGCTCCTCCAGATCGGGGTCGAGGATGACCATCACCTCGTAATGACGCATGTGGAACCCACCTCCTTCGGACTCAGCGGCCACGGTCGTTCCGTGGCAGGAGGGTTGTGATGCGTACGCAACGGTATCGGGCGCCACTGACAATCGGGCCGCCGCCCAGCGGACTGAGCGGGGCGGTCATACCGTGGCCTGGGCAGACACCGATGCAGACGCTACAGACTACCCGCACACGTGCTTCCAGTTGAAATCCGACGGTGCGGACCGTCAATCTGTACACATCGGGTGTGTATGGCGCTACGATGCGCCGTCTTCCGCAGGAGGTGCCCCATGGCACAGACGTTGCGACCCACCAACACCGCCGGATCGCTGTTCGCCACCGATCACAAGCGTCACCCGCTCCAGGACATCCTGCTCGCGGTGACACTGGTGCTCGGAGCGACGGCCTTCATCACGGCGATGTTCCACGACCTTCATCTGATCAGCTCATGGACGGGGCTGGCGGGGATCGTCACCGGGGCGGGCGGACAGTTCGTATCCGAGACGACCCGGGAGCGCTTCGGGCTGATCCTGGGTCTCGGTGCGGCGGGCGTCGGCTTCTTCCTCGGCATGGCGCACGGCGGCCTGTTCGGCGGCGTCATCGGCTGACCACCTCCGCGAGGAGGATGTATGGCCAAACGGGGCGCTCCCAGAGCGCAGTAGGCTTCGGCGCGAGAGCCGGAGCCCCTGTTCCCATGGGGACACACCAGCCCGAGGAGCGCCCCGAATGAGCCTGACCCTGAGGACCATCAGTCGAGAGCAGCATCTGGCATACATCCAGAGCCTGCCCGCGGCGAGCCACATGCAGGTCCCGGCCTGGGCAGACGTCAAGGCGGAGTGGCGCTCCGAAAATCTCGGCTGGTTCGACGACAGGACGGGCGAGATGGTCGGGGCGGGCCTCGTGCTGTACCGGCAGCTACCCAAGATCAAGCGCTATCTGGCGTATCTGCCCGAGGGGCCGGTCATCAACTGGTTCGCGCCGAATCTGACCGACTGGCTGGATCCGATGCTCGCGCACCTCAAGCAGCAGGGTGCCTTCTCAGTGAAGATGGGTCCGCCGGTGATCATCCGGCGTTGGGAGGCCGCGTCGATCAAGAAAGGCATCCAGGACCTGGACGTGAAGCGCCTGCGCGACATCGAGGCGGACTTCATCGAGCCGCGCGCCTTCGAGGTCGCGGACAGGTTGCGCCGCATGGGCTGGCAGCAGGGTGAGGACGGCGGGGCCGGCTTCGGCGACGTACAGCCCCGTTACGTCTATCAAGTGCCGCTCGCGAACCGCTCGCTGGAGGATGTCCACAAGGGTTTCAACCAGCTGTGGCGGCGCAACATCAAGAAGGCTGAGAAGGCGGGTGTCGAAGTCGTCCAGGGCGGCTACCAGGATCTGGAGGAGTGGCAGCGCCTCTATGAGATCACGGCCGCGCGCGATCACTTCCGGCCCCGCCCGCTCTCGTACTTCCAGCGCATGTGGACGGCCCTCAACACCGAGGACCCCAATCGCATGCGGCTCTACTTCGCCCGGCTCAATGGTGTGAACCTGTCGGCCGCGACGATGCTGGTCGTTGGTGGGCACGTCTGGTACTCGTACGGCGCATCGGACAACATCGGGCGTGAGTTCCGGCCCTCGAACGCGATGCAGTGGCGGATGCTGCGCGATGCATACGCCCTGGGCGCGACCGTCTATGACCTGCGGGGCATCTCCGACTCGCTGGACGAGACGGACCATCTCTTCGGCCTGATCCAGTTCAAGGTGGGCACGGGCGGGCAGGCCGCCGAGTACCTAGGCGAGTGGGACTTCCCGCTCAACAAGCTGCTCCACAAGGCCCTCGACATTTACATGTCGCGCCGCTGATTCCCCAGAATGTGCCCTCATACCACTGATACACCGCAGCCACGAGAAAGGTTCCAGGTCCGGCCATGGCGCTCACGCTCTACGTCGACACCGCGCGCTGGCGGGCGCATCACAAACGGGTGTCCGAGCAGTTCCCTGGGCTCGTCCCCGTCTGCAAGGGCAATGGCTACGGCTTCGGCCACGAGCGGCTGGCGGACGAGGCCACGTGCCTGGGCTCGGACGTCCTGGCTGTCGGCACGACGTACGAGGCCGCGCGGATCAAGGACTGGTTCGGCGGCGACCTGCTGGTGCTGACGCCATTCCGGCGGGGCGAGGAGCCCGTGCCGCTGCCCGACCGCGTTATTCGCTCCGTGTCGTCGGTCGACGGGGTGTACGGCCTCGTTGGCGCCCGTGTCGTCATCGAGGTGATGTCCTCGATGAAGCGGCACGGTGTAACCCAACAGGACCTGCTGCAGCTCCACGCCGCCATAGAGAACGTGCGGCTCGAGGGTTTCGCGATCCACCTGCCGCTGGACCGTACCGACGGCTCGGACGCTGTCGATGAGGTCATCGGCTGGATGGACCGGCTGCGCGCGGCACGACTGCCGTTGCACACCATGTTCGTCAGCCATCTGAATGCCGAGGAACTGGTCCGGCTGCGGCAGCAGTTCCCTCAGACCCGCTTCCGCGCCCGCGTGGGTACGCGGCTGTGGTTGGGTGACCACGAGGCGACGGAGTACCGCGGTGCCGTCCTGGACGTCACGCGGGTCGCCAAGGGCGACCGCTTCGGCTACCGGCAGCAGAAGGCGGCCTCGGACGGCTATCTGGTCGTCGTGGCGGGCGGCACGTCGCATGGGGTGGGCCTGGAGGCCCCGAAAGCGCTGCACGGCGTCATGCCGCGCGCCAAGGGAGTCGCTCGTGCTGGCCTCGCCACGGTGAATCGGAACCTTTCTCCGTTCGTGTGGGACGGCAAGCAGCGTTGGTTCGCGGAACCCCCGCACATGCAGGTGTCGATCCTTTTCGTACCGGCGGACGCGTCGGAGCCGAAGGTCGGTGAGGAGCTGGTGGCCCATCTGCGGCACACCACCACGCAGTTCGACCGGATCGTCGAGCGCTGACCTCTCGAACCACAGCAGGAGGCCGTACACGGGGTTCGTGTACGGCCTTTTGCGTGGCTTCCTCAACGCCCTGTTCGCTCGGGCGAACTCTTGCCCGCCAGTGTGACGCGGCTGCCCCACTCCACGTACGGCCCGTCGAAGTGCACCGTGTGCCGCGGTGGATGGGACGCCGCGCGGAGGACGAAGACGTCCTCCGCGCCGTCCAGCACGCCGCCCGACGGATCGTCGTCGCCGGCACGGCGCACCACGTCCCGCTCGGGCAGGAAGATGTCGCGTATGACCACGGCACACAGGTAGAGCGTCCCCAGCAGATGGACGACGACGGCGAGTTGATAGCCGTCGGTCGGCAGCCCTTCGTGGGTGTCGTTGAAGTACCGGTTGTCGTACGTGTACCGCACGGGCAGGCGCGAGATCACCTCGGCGGGCAGGTCGGTGGGGTCGGTCTGCCACTGCTTCGCGGTGTAGCCCTTGATGAACGCCTCGTA
>CAMLJW010000384.1 GCA_946480485.1 uncultured Streptomyces sp.
AAGGGACGGACCACTCCGGCGATGTCCTGGCCCTGCTCATGGCCCTTGCCCGCGACCAGCACGGTGTCGCCGGGCTCGGCCCGGGCGACCGCCGCGGCGATCGCGGCGGCCCGGTCCTCGAAGACCTGGACCTCACCGCGCTCGTGCGCCGGCACTTCGGCGGCGCCCGCGAGCATCGTGGCGAGGATCGCGAGAGGGTCCTCGGAGCGGGGGTTGTCCGACGTCAGTACGGCGGTGTCGGCGAGACGGGCCGCGGCGGCGCCCATCAGCATCCGCTTGGTCCTGTCCCGGTCGCCACCGCAGCCGAGCACGATGTGGATCTTGCCCTCGGTGACCTTGCGCAGCGCGCGCAGCACCGATTCCACGGCGTCCGTCTTGTGCGCGTAGTCGACGACCGCGAGATAGGGCTGGCCCGCGTCCACGCGCTCCAGGCGGCCCGGTACGCCCGCCACCGCGGCGATGCCGTCGGCCGCGGTCTGCGGGTCGAGCCCGGCGGCGGCGAGGGCGACGATCGCGGCGAGCGTGTTGGCGACGTTGAAGGGGCCCGCGAGCGGCGACCTGGCGGTGATCCGCTCGCCCTTGGGGCCGATCGCCACGAAGGCCGAGTCCATCGGACCCACCTCGACGTCCTCGGCTCGCCAGTCGGCGTCCGGATGCCCCTCGGCGGAAAACGTCATGACGGGGACGGTGGCCTCCTTGACGAGCCTCCGCCCGTACGCGTCATCGAAGTTGACTACGCCGAGCCTGCTGCGTTTCGGTGTGAAGAGCTCTGCCTTGGCCCGGAAGTAGTCCTCCATGTCGGAGTGGAACTCCATGTGTTCCGGGCTGAGGTTGCTGAAGACCGCGATGTCGAAGACGCAGCCGTCCACGCGGCCGAGGACCAGCGCGTGACTGGAGACCTCCATGGCGACCGCGTCCACGCCGCGCTCACGCATCACGGAGAGCAGGGCCTGGAGGTCGGTGGCTTCGGGGGTGGTGCGTTCCGACTTGATGCGCTCGTCGCCGATGCGCATCTCGACCGTGCCGATGAGTCCGGTGCTGCGGACCGCCTTGAGGCCGCCCTCGACGAGGTACGCCGTCGTGGTCTTGCCCGACGTGCCGGTGATGCCGATCTGGAGGAGGTCGCGACCGGGGTGGCCGTAGATCGTGGCCGCCAGTTCGCCCATCTGTCCTCGCGGGTCGTCGACGACGAGGACCGGGAGGCCGGTCGCGGCGGCGCGCTTCGCGCCGGTCGGGTCCGTGAGTACCGCCGCGGCACCGAGGCCCGCGGCCTGCGGCACGAAGTCGGCACCGTGCACGCGGGCGCCGGGAAGGGCGGCGTAGAGGTCGCCGGAGCGCACGGCACGGGAGTCGTGCGTGATGCCCCTGACCTCGGCGTCCGCGGGGGCGGTGACACCCAGCTGATCGGCGAGGTCCGCGAGGCGTGCGGCGGAAACCCGAACCGGCCGCGGCGGTCCCGGAAAGGTCACAGGAACGCCCTTCTGAGTGGTTTGGGACTGATCGGCGTGTGGCACGGCGTGAGCGTACCGGGCTCACCCCCGGCAGAGCGAAGCGAGAGGCGGTGCTCTGGGTGGTTCCGCGGGGCGGCGATGATCGTGGTCACGAGTCGGTTCCTGGTAGGTGTTCCGGATGGTGCGGACGTGCCGATGCCGATCAGGGCGTGAAGGTGACCGGCAGTCTGGCGGCCTCGGCGCCCGTGGGCGGCACCTGGAGGGTCTTCAGCGCGAACTCCAGGACCTTCTTGTAGATGGGCCCGCAGATCTGACCGCCGAAGTAGCTGCCCCTGGTGGCGTTCTGGATGGCGCAGTACACGGTCACCCGGGGGTTGTCCGCGGGGGCGAACCCGGCGAACGACGAGGTGTAGCCACGGTAGCGGCCGGTGGCCGGATCCACACGGTTGGCCGTGCCCGTCTTGCCCGCGACGCGGTAGCCCGGAATGCGCGCCTTGGTGCCGGTGCCCTCCTCGTCGTCCACGACGGACTCCAGCATCTGCGCCAGGGTCTTCGCCGTCTTCTCGCTCACGACCCTTGTGCTCTTCGGCTTGGGTGCGGGCGTGAAGCGGCCGTCGGGTCCCCTGGTGCCTCGTACGAGAGTCGGCTCGATGCGTACACCGCCGTTCGCGATCGTCGAGTAGACGGAGGCCGCCTGCATCGCGTTGATGGAGAAGCCCTGGCCGAAAGGGATCGTGTACTGCTGCGAGGTCGACCACTTCTCGGGGGGCGCGAGGAGGCCCGCCGTCTCGCCGGGGAAGCCGAGCCCGGTGTCACGGCCGATGCCGAACCTGCGCAGATACGAGTAGAGGACCCGGTTGGCCGCCTTCTGCGTCTTGCCGAGCTGGCCCGTCGCCAGGATGGTACCGATGTTGCTGGACTTGGCGAGCACGCCGTTGAGCGTCAGGTACCAGGTCGGGTGGTTGATGTCGTCCTTGAAGAGCCGGTCGCCGCGGTGCAGCCGGTTGGGCACCGTCACATGTGTCGATGGCGTGGCGACGTTCTCCTCCAGGACGGCGGCCATCGACATGACCTTGGCGGTGGAGCCGGGTTCGTACGCGTCCTGAAGGGCCGCGTTGCCGAGCGCCGAGGGGTCGGCCTTCGACACGTCGTTCGGGTCGAAGCCGGGCGAGTCGGCCAGCGCGAGGACCTCGCCGGTCCTGTTGTCCTGCACCATCACATAGCCGCGGTCCGCCTTGGACTTCCTCACCTGCTCGGTGATGGCGTTCTGCGCGGCCCACTGGATGTCGCGGTCGATGGTCAGCTCTACCCGGGAACCGGCCACGGCGGGCGTCTCGGTGCTGTCCGCGGTCGGGACCTGGCGGCCGCCGGACTGGGCGTAGCGGATCTTGCCGTCCTCGCCGGACAGCTCCTTGTCCAGCTGCAGCTCGATGCCGCCGCCGCCCTCGCCGTCGGCGTTGACCCAGCCCAGTATCCCGGCGCCGAGATCGCCGTTCGGATAGACCCGCTTGCTGCTGGGCTCCTGGAAGACGCCCGCGAGGACGTTCACAGCCGTCTCGTCCTGCCCGGCCTTGTCGGCGAGCGTGCTCTTCAGGTCCTTGATCTGCGTCCAGACCTGCGGGGTCTGGCGGCGGGCGAGCAGGACGTACCGGGTGCCCCTGGTCCGGAGCTTGTGGGCGAGTTCGGCGGGGTCCCTGCCGAGGATCGGGGCGAGCAGCGCGGCGGCCTGCTCGGGCGCGTCGCCACTCTTCGTCGCCTTCGGCGTGAACATCGTCGGGTCGGCCGTGATGTCGTTCGCGTCCACGCTGATCGCCAGGTCCACGCCGTTGCGGTCGGTGATCCCGCCGCGCTCGGCGGTCACGGTGCGGCTGAGGTAGCGGTTCTGTTCGGCCTTGGCCGTGTACGCGCTCGCGTCGACCGCCTGCACCTGGAGCAGCCGCACCACGAAGGCGAGCATCACCAGGGTGAGGGCGAGACTGACCAGGCGGAGCCGGGGACGGGGGCTGCCGAGCCGGATGGTGCGCGGGCCCTGCGAGCCGGGCGGAGCCGCGCGGCGCGCGGGGTGGGCGCCCAGGCCGGGGCGCCCACTGCCTGGGCGTACGGGCCTCGCGGGCGACGGCACCCGGCGGCGCGGGGGTTCCCTGTCGGACACTTCCGTCACCTTCCGGGGGTCGTGGAGAGCTGCGTGGGCGCAGTGGGGGACTTGGCCTGGGTGGGGGCCTGCGTGGCCGAGGCAGGGGCCTGCGTTACGGGCTTTGCCTTCGGGAGGGTGGTCGGGGTCTTTGAGGAGGTGGTCGGGGTGGCCGTCGACGTCGAGGCCGGCGCGGGCGCGAGCACCTCGGGCGGGGGCACCCTGGGGACGCGTGCCGACGACTGCCTGGCCGCGGCGCTGGGAACGCCTCGTACCGTGCCGTCGGGATCCAGGAAGGCGGGGTCGCCGCCGGGCACCATGCCCAGCTCGCGGGCGCGGCGCTGGAGGGCGTCGGGGGCGGAGTAGGCGTCCACGTCCCGCTGGACCGCCTGCTCCTCGTCGGTGAGGCTCTTGGTGTCCTTCTGGAGGTCGTCGAGCTTGAACGCCCCTGCGCTGAGGGCGGAGTTCAGCAGGAGCAGTGCGATGAGGCCGCCCCCCAGGAGGAGCACGACGAGGACGACGAAGGGGGTACGGGCGGCCTGACCCGAGCGGGCCGGGATGAGCCGGGCGAGCCGGGCGGCCCGCCCCCTCAGTCGGGGTTTCCTACTCACTCGCCCTCCCCTTCTTGTGCCTCATTCGGCGTCCTGCCTGATGCGCTGTGCACCGCGCAGCCGCGCCGGCGCGGCCCGCCGGTTCTCCGCGACCTCCTCCTCCGTCGGGAGTTCGGCGCCGCGCGTCAGCAGCTTGAGCCGGGGCTGGTAGCGCTCGGGCACGACCGGCAGTCCGGGCGGGGCGGTGGAGGCGGCGCCGGCCACGAGTACCTGTTTGACCAGCCGGTCCTCGAGCGAGTGGTACGACAGGACAGCGATCCGCCCCCCGACGGCGAGCGCCCGCACGGCCGCGGGGATCGCCGTTTTCAGGACGGCGAGTTCGCCGTTTACCTCGATACGCAGCGCCTGGAAGGTGCGCTTGGCGGGGTTGCCCCCGGTGCGCTTGGCCGCCTGCGGCAGCGAGTCGCGGACCAGCTCGACCAGGCGCGCGCTGTTACTGAAGGGCTCCTTCGCACGCTCGCGCACGATCGCGGACACGATCCGCTTGGCCTGCTTCTCCTCGCCGTACGCCCTGAGGATCCGTACGAGTTCACCCGCCGGGTAGGTGTTGAGCACCTCGGCCGCGCTGATGCCGGTCGTCTGGTCCATGCGCATGTCCAGGGGAGCGTCCTGGGCGTACGCGAATCCGCGGTCCGCCTCGTCGAGCTGCATGGAGGAGACGCCGAGGTCGAAGAGGACACCCTGGACGCGCGGGAGGCCGAGCCGGTCGAGTACGTCGGGGAGTTCGTCGTAGACCGCGTGCACCAGGGTGACGCGGTCACCGAAGGGCGCGAGCCGCTCACCGGCCAGGCGCAGCGCCTCCTTGTCGCGGTCCAGGGCGACGAGGCGGGCCTCGGGGAAGCGGGTGAGCAGTGCCTCGCTGTGGCCGCCGAGGCCCAGGGTGCAGTCGACGACGACCGCTCCGGGCCGCTGAAGGGCGGGGGCCAACAGGTCCAGGCACCGCTGGAGCATCACCGGGACATGTCGACTCTGGCTCAAGGGGCCCTCTCAGATCCGGCGGGCCGTACACACCGCCGGGTCCCCGCCCGCCCCG
>CAMLJW010000385.1 GCA_946480485.1 uncultured Streptomyces sp.
GCTCGACGACATCCGACGGCTCCGCAACCGGTCGACACACGACGGGTACGACATCAGCGACGAAGACGGGCTGCTGGCGGTCCGCAGGCTCGTGGACGTGCTGGTCTGGTTCACCAACACCGGGAGTGCGGCCCTTCTGGGCGGTGAGCCCGACATGGCGCCCGAGGTGGCCCGCCGTTGCGAGTTCCTCGCCGGGCTGTACGTCACCCTCGGTTACCGGCAGGCAAAGCGGTTCGTCCTCAGCCCGGACACGGTGTACCAGCTGTTCTGTCGCGAGGCGGGGATGCGGCTGGAGTACGTGGAGTTGATGCTCTCCAGGGACGCTGACGACCTGAGTACTGTCCTGGCCTCCAACGGCGGGGAGCTGTTGCGTACCCGGCTGCCCAAGCTCACCCGGTTCGTCGTCCTGGACGACGACGGAGGTGCGGCACCCGGCGCCCTCCATTCCATGCTGGGGCTGGACTTCCGCATCGTGCGTTACGACGGTTTCGTCGACACCCTCGTCAGTCTCGACGCCCACCTCGCCGATCTCACCTCCATCGACAGCCCGGAGGAGGCGAGGGCGGCTGTCGCCGCGGTGGTGCTGACCACCGACCCGCGCACCGGCGAGTCGAGGATGGAGCAGTCGGGCGATGCGGCGCAGCTCGTGACGCGTCTGGCGCGCGGCAGTGCGAACGTCCTGGTCACCGGTCGTCCAGGGAGCGGCAAGAGTACGCTCCTGCGCTCGCTGGCCGTCAGCCCTGAGATCCGCCGCTTCCGCTTCTACTTCGACCTTGGCCTCAAGCCGAAGGACGAACCGTTCTCCGAGTACGCGGCACGTCTTCTCGCGCCGGCCATGACGTCGGACCGCTCACGCGCCTACGAACTCTTCCTCTATCTCATCCGTTCGGGGACCGCGCTGTGCGTGTTGGACGCCATCGACGAGGGCGTCGAGGAATCAAGCCCGGCTGGTTTCCTGCGGCTCTTCACCGATCTCGCGGCGGTCCTGTCGGCTGAATCGGCGGTGGTCATGAGTTCACGGGTGTCGTTCCTCGCGGACTCACCCCAGGTTCGTCAGCTGCTGGACAGCGGTGCGGGCCGCTCCGAGCAGCTGGTCGAGCAGATGTACGCGAACGGCGTCGACCCGTCGCGGGTGCCGCACTTCCATGTCGTACGCCTGGCCGAACCCGAGGCAACCCCTCTTGAGACGCGTCTCACGACGACGCTGAACCTTCCCGCAGGGCAGCCGCTCGCGGACACCCTCGGCGCGCACATCGCGCGGGCGCTGGCCGAGCGTGGCCAGCCCGGCCTGGAGGAGCGGCTGCCCGCCACGTTCGGACATGCTTTCCTCACCGACCGCACCGTGTTCTCCCTCCTCGATATCCACCGGCAGTTGGGTGCCGACGCGTTCACGGACGGGCGCCTCGATCTCGGCGCGTGTGTCCTCGCTCCGCTGCTGCGGCCCGCCGGGCCCGATCACGTCGCCTTCGTGCACACGGCGTACCAGGAACTACTGGCTGCCAGGTTTCTGGCCGTGCCGGCGAACCGGGACCTGGCAGCAGACTTTGCCGGCGGTGCCTTCCTCACCGAGCAGGTGCGCGCATTCGTCGCTGGTATGTCCGGCAGCGCGGAAACGAATGACTGCGTGCTGCCCGCCGGGGCCTATCTGGTCGGGCCGGCCGAACGGCTGCTGATCCGCCGCGTCGAGCGTCCTGTGCGCTTCGACCGCCATGCCGTGACCGTCGCACGTTACCGCCGCTTTCTCGACGCCCTCGACGCGGACGGCGCCTCGCAGTGGGACCACCCGGATCAGCCGGCGGACGTCACCCACCGCCCCTGGACTGACCGGCTGCGGCGGCCCGACTACTTCGACAATCCGCGCTACGACGCCCACCCTGCCATCTGCGTCAGCTGGTGGAGTGCATACGCCTTCGCCGCGTTCGAAGGCAAGCGGCTGCCGACCTCCCTTGAGTGGGAGGCCGCGGCGCGTGGCACCGACGGGCGTCTCTTCCCCTGGGGCGACACTCCTGACAGCACCCGCGTCAACTGCGCGGACACGTGGGTCGGCCGGCCTGTCGTGACGTATCAAGCGTGGTACCAGGACTTCGCAGGCAACGCTGTCCGGCGGGCAGGGGCGACACCTGCCGATGAACGGCCGGGCAACTGCTCCCCGTTCGGCATCCTCGACATGGTGGGCAACTGCTGGGAGTGGACATCCACCAGCCTGGACGACCCCGGCGAGGCGGTCATCTGCGGCGGCAGCTACGACAACCCGATGCGTGCGGTGCAGACCAGCAGCAAGGGCATCTACCGAAAGCGCGGCGGAAGCAACGCGGTCGGCTTCCGGTGCGTGCAGGACCTCGACACATCCGCGACAGAGGAGGCGACAGCATGAGCGTTGGCGGGCCGCGTCACGGAACCATCGTGGACAGGCGTCCAAGCGGCGGCGGGCTGAGCGGCGCGCTCGGCTCCTACGTCGTCCGGGACGACGAGGACGAGCGGTACTACGGCTTCGACTACCGGCAGATCGTGACCGAGGGATTCCGGACCATCCGCACCGGCGAACGCGTCCGCTTTCATGTGAGCGCCGAGCGCCCCGACCAAGCGGAGTTCGTCATTCGCCTCGACCAGCCCGACCCGGCCGAGTACTACCGGTGAACACTCATGGAGTCCCGGTGCTCGAGAACGTCACAGGGGCACGCCAGGAGCTGACCGTCGTCCTGCCTGTGCGGCTGCTACGCGTCCCCGCCTGGCCTGAAGGCCCCTTCCCCTTCGAACTGGGCAGCCGCCGCACCGACGCCACGACCCGGTCCACCTACTTCGCCCCCGCCTCCGCCCGCGCACTGTACGGCGCGCCCGGACGACCGCGTCGCTGGCACCTGCCGCTGGACACCAAGAACGACGGCCTGCACCTGCTGGGCATGGAACTTCTCCGTGCGGCCACCGCCCGTAATCCCGAACACGCCCTCGTTGTCCTGCACTTCAGCGTGGAAAGACCGCTGCTGCCCATTCTGCGGGCTCTCGCCGGACGCCGGCCGAACCCCACCGGCGAGCTGCTCACCGGACCCTTCGACCCAGCCGGACTTCTCGCCGGCGTCGCCGACGTCCGCGATCCCGACACGCCGTTCGCCATAGCCCGGCCTTACACCGTCGCCTTCATGACCCCCACGGCACGGCACACGCCCGCCCTCAGAGCCGGCGGCGAAGGGGTGCTGCCCGCCACCGCGAGCCAATGGCTGTGGCAACTGGCTTCACGCTCCACACCGGAGGACTTCCCTCTGCCTCCGGAGACCGCCGGCGAACAGCTCAAGGACACCGTCAGAATCTCGGCAGACTGGAGCGCCCTGGTGCTGCGCCAAGGGGCCGCCTTCCTCGGCCACCGGCCCGACACCGGCGCGGGCGACTTCTTCGAATTCGGCGCGCTGCACTCCCGTACCGTCTACCTCGACGCCCTACTCCTCGGCTCGCTCCAGCGCGATCACATCGACGAGCTCACCGACGAACTCTCCGAGGTGTTCAACTCCTCAAGGCTCGCGCGCCGGGTCGCCACTCTGGAGCGGAACATCGCGGTCTTCCGCAGCACCTACTGGCGACAGCACCTCACCGCACACGGCGCGGCCAACGACCTGCTCCTCGCCTTCCAGAACCACCACCGGCTGCCTGCACGTTTCGACGAAATCCTGGCCGAAGCAGCCGACTACAGCAGGCTCGTACAGACCCAGGAGAGCCAGCAGATCAGCGGAGCCCTGGGCGTCCTCACTATTCTCGGCCTGCCCCTCGGCACGGCCCTCAGCATCCTTCAAGTCCTCGACGACCACTCCACAGCACACCTGCTCATCTCGCTCGGGCTGTCGGTCGCCGCCACAGCCGCAGCCCTCACCACACGGTATGGGCGCCTGGTCCTGTCGTCCCTGCGGGGCGGGGGCGGCAAGGCGTAGGACGCTGCGACCGGCACCCACATCAACAGCGACCAGCCCAGCCAGGTCGATACCGCTGCACAGCCGTATCAAGAAGCTGGCCCCGTCATATCGCCCTGTTTCGCGCCCTGTTGAGTGTCAGTGGTCGTTCCTATCGTGGAGGAATGGCGAACGGGGTGTGGCACACCGGATATGGCATAGAGATCAATCTGTCGTTACCCGATCTCGGGCACCCGGGCT
This sequence comes from uncultured Streptomyces sp., assembly GCA_946480485.1. The sequence goes on from CAMLJW010000385.1 coordinate 4,137, forward strand.
GTCCGGAGCTGCTCGGCGAGATCACCGCGAGCGTGACCGACCGAGACCCGCAACTGCTCGAATGCTTGGCGCACCACGCGGGGCGGGAGTGCCAGTCGGAGACAGGCGGGAAGTCTCCGTGGATGTTCATCCGTCGAGGCCGGGTGGGAGGCCGTAGGCCCCTGGTTGCCTCTCACCTGCCGGTCACACATAAGCCGACCCCGGCGGAGAGTGCACAGCACAAGGCCACGAAGGAACGGGTCGTCGAGACGGCCGCGCGGTGCGGGCTGGACTCGGAGGCTGAGGTTCCCTAGCCAACCGGCGGAGCGTCACGGACGCCGTCGTCACCGGTCCTGGCGGCCTACGGATCGGCTGGGAGATCCAGTACCACCACCTCAGCCCCAGCAGCGTGCACCGCCGCTCGGTCAATGCCGTGGAGCACGGCATCACGCCCTTGTGGGTGGCGAAGGACCGGACGGCTTCCCTGATCGACCGTGCGCCGTGGGCGCGCGTCGACGACATGCCGTGGAAGGACATCGCCGACGGCAAGGAGATGGTGATCCGCGGTGGGTACCGCCACCTCCAGGTCTGGAAGTGCGTACCGAGCAGCGACCGCCACTGCCTCGTCAGCGAAGGTGCCGGTCACTTTGGCGCGATTCACGCCGACTGGTTCGTGCCCGCGCTGTGCGTGCCCGAGAAGAAGCCGGTCTACATCGAAGACCTGGTCTTGCAGAGCGCCACGGGGGAGAGCGTCCCGGTCTACGTGCCCAGCCGCGGCAACGGCCGGGCCGGTCGGCACATGTGGGTGTCGGCGGACGACCGCACACTGTGGGAGGAGATCGTCGGTGAACGGACGCCTCTTCCCCCAGCCTCGGCCGATGAGGACGACGACGTGATCACCTTCGCCGAGCAAGAGATCGACCGTACTTGCCGGGCAGGAGAAGAAGGCTGGTTCGTCAGTGATGCCCGGCCCATTCGCGACCTAGGCCAGCCGACTGGCGGCTTCACCCTGCCCCGCATGCCCGTGCAGGGCTCTCGTGATCCGATGCGGATCACCCCAGTCGAGCGGGCCGCCGCCTCCGCCGCGCTGGGATGCCC
>CAMLJW010000386.1 GCA_946480485.1 uncultured Streptomyces sp.
GCGGCCGTCCACCAGGCCGGTCTGGCGGGCCAGCTGGTCACCGCCCGCGACGACGCGCACCACGTAGCGCGAGCCCCGGCGCAGTCCGCCGGGCGCCATCACGATCAGCTCGGAGCTGTGGCCGAAGATCTCCAGGATGTCCCGCTTGAGGCGGCGGGCCGCCATCGCGGTGTCCAGCTCCGCCTCGATCACGATGCGCCCGCTGACCAGGTGGAGGCCGCCGGCGAACCGCAGAATGGCGGAGACCTCCGCCTTTCTGCAGCAGGTCCGGGTGACGGGGAGCCGGGAGATCTCATCCTTCACCGCTGCCGTCATCGCCATGGGCCGATCCTTCCATGCATCCGAAAAATACGGTCGTACGCGGCGGCCAACAGCTCCGGATCGTGCCTGGGAGACCCGTCGGTCCGGGCCACCGGCGCCAGCTCGACCGCGGCCCCGAGCCGCTGGGCGGCTTCGGTGAGTACATCGCGGTCGGGCACGGCGGCCTCGTCGGCCAGCACCACGTCCAGGGCGAGTTTAGGGGCGTGTCGTGCCAAAACCTCCAAATGACGCTGCGGGGAGAAGCCTTCGGTTTCTCCGGGCTGCGGGGCGAGGTTCAAGGAGAGCACCCGGCGCGCCTTCGTCTCGGTGAGCGCGTCGAGCAGCTCGGGCACGAGCAGGTGCGGGATCACCGAGGAGAACCAGGAGCCGGGGCCGAGGACCACCCAGTCCGCGTCGAGGACCGCCTCGACGGCCTGGGGAACGGCGGGCGGGTCGTGCGGCACGAGGTGCACGGACTGCACCTCGCCGGTCGTGAGGGCGACGGTGGCCTGGCCGCGTACCGTGTCGACGCCGTCGGGCCGCTTTGGGTCGTGGCCCCTGACGAGGGCCTGGAGCTCCAGCGGTACGGCGGACATGGGCAGCACGCGCCCGTGCGCGCCCAGGAGTTTGCCGACCAGGTCCAGGGCCTGGACGTGGTCGCCCAGCTGCTCCCACAGGGCGACGATCAGCAGATTGCCGACCGCGTGCTCGTGCAGGTCGCCCTTGGACTGGAAGCGGTACTGGATGACGCGGGCCCAGGTCTGGCCCCAGTCGTCGTCGCCGCACAGCGCGGCGAGGGCCTTGCGCAGGTCGCCGGGCGGGAGCACGCCCAGCTCGTCCCGGAGGCGGCCGCTGGAGCCGCCGTCGTCGGCGACCGTGACGACCGCGGTGAGGTCACCGGTGATGCGGCGCAGGGCGGCGAGCGAGGCGGACAGGCCCATGCCCCCGCCGAGCGCGACGACCTTGGGCTGGGCGCCGCGGCGGCGCACCTTGCCGCCGCGCCTGTCGGCGGGCATGCCACCTCGCCCCTCTGTGGTCGCCCGGCGCAGCCTGCTCAGCCGCAGAGCGGCACGTCCGGTCATTCGCGGCCCATGTCCCGGTGGACGACGACCGTCTCCACTCCCTCGGACACCAGGCGGGCGGCGAGCTTCTCCGACATCGCGACGGAGCGGTGCTTGCCGCCGGTGCAACCAACGGCGATGGTCACGTAACGCTTGCCCTCGCGGTGGTAGCCGGCCTGGATGAGGTGGAGCAGCTCCACGTAGCGGTCGAGGAACTCCTTGGCTCCGGGCTGGTTGAAGACGTACGCCGCGACCTCCTCGTTGAGGCCGGTGTACTGGCGCAGCTCCGGGACCCAGTGCGGGTTGGGCAGGAATCGCATGTCCATGACCAGGTCGGCGTCGACCGGCAGGCCGTACTTGAAGCCGAACGACATGACGGTGGCCCGCAGCTCGGGCTCCTCCTCACCGGCGAACTGGGCGTCCATCTTCGCGCGCAGTTCGTGCACGTTCAGGCTGGAAGTGTCGATCACCAGGTCGGCGTCGCCGCGCAGCTCGCGCAGCAGCGTGCGCTCGGCGGCGATGCCGTCGACGATGCGGCCGTCGCCCTGGAGGGGGTGCGGACGGCGTACGGACTCGAAGCGGCGCACCAGGGCCTCGTCGGAGGACTCCAGGAAGACGATCCGCCGCGTGACGTTCTTGGCCTCCAGATCGGCGAGGGACTCGCGGAGGTTGTCGAAGAAGCGGCGGCCGCGGACGTCGACGACGACCGCGATCCTGGCAACGTTTCCCTGGGAGCGGGCGCCGAGCTCCACCATCGTGGGGATCAGCGCGGGCGGCAGGTTGTCGACCACGAACCAGCCGAGGTCCTCCAGGCACTTGGCGGCGGTCGACCGGCCCGCACCCGACATTCCGGATATGATCACCAGCTCGGGGATGGCCGCCTCGGGGACCCCGGCTGCTTCGATACCCGTACTCACCTGTGCTTCGTCTTCGTCTTCCTGGCCCGCTTCGCGCGGCGGGTTCTCCTCGCTCGCTTCCTGGTGCGGTTCTTCGTGTTCCGCTGTGCGCTCCGCTTGCTGTTCCTGTTCCTGTTGCTGCGCCTGTTCCTGTTGCTGTTCCGTTGTGCGCTCTGGTTCCTGCGCTTCGTGCTCGTTCATGGCTCCTGCCCCCGTCGCTGGTCCGAGGCGCCCGCGGATACGGGCTCCCCCGTGGAACCCGCCGTCGTTTCGGGTGCCGCGTCTTCCTCGTAGTCCATGATCTCTCCAGTCGCCGTGTTCACAGCGGGCGCGGCCGGGGTCGCCTGAGCGAGGGCCACGGCGATCGCCTCGGCCGTCTTGCGGCCTATGCCGGGAACGTCGCAGAGCTGGTCGATGGGCGCGGACCGGAGCTTCTTCAGGGAACCGAAGTGCTTGATCAGCGCCTGCTTGCGGGTCTCGCCGAGTCCCGGCACCTCGTCCAGGGGGCTCGCCTTGAAGCGCCTGGCCCGCTTCGTGCGCTGGTAGGCGATCGCGAAGCGGTGCGCCTCGTCACGTACACGCTGAAGAAGATAGAGCCCCTCGCTGGTGCGTGGCAGCACCACCGGGTCGTCCTCACCGGGCAGCCAGACCTCTTCGAGGCGCTTGGCCAGACCGCAGACGGCGATGTCGTCGATGCCCAGCACGTCGAGGGCCCGGTGGGCAGCCGCGACCTGCGGTTGTCCGCCGTCGACGACGACCAGCTGCGGCGGGTACGCGAACCGCTTGGGCCGCCCGTCGTCCTCGGTGAGCGAGTTCTCCCCGTCGGCCCATTCGCCGGTCTTCTCCTTCTCGGCGAGGTAGCGCTTGAAGCGGCGAGTGATCACCTCGTGCATGGACCGGACGTCGTCCTGGCCCTCGAAGCCCTTGATCTGGAAGCGGCGGTACTCGCTCTTGCGCTGGAGGCCGTCCTCGAAGACCACCATGGAGGCCACGACGTCCTCCCCCTGGAGGTGTGAGATGTCGTAGCACTCGATCCGCAGGGGCGCGCTGTCCAGGTCGAGCGCGTCGGCGATCTCCTCCAGGGCACGCGAGCGCGTGGTCAGGTCGGAGGCGCGCTTGGTCTTGTGCAGCCCGAGCGCCTGGAGCGCGTTGCGCTGCACGGTCTCCATGAGGGTCTTCTTGTCACCGCGCTGCGGGATGCGGAGCGACACGAGCGAACCGCGCCGCTCGGTCAACCACTCCCGGACGGGCTCCACCGGGTCTGGCAGCTCCGGGACGAGCACCTCCTTGGGTACGGAGTCGCCCGTCTCCTCCCCGTACAGCTGCTGGAGGGCGTGCTCGACGAGATCCGCGGTGGTGACGGCCTCGACCTTGTCCGTCACCCAGCCACGCTGGCCGCGCACGCGTCCGCCGCGCACGTGAAAGATCTGCACGGCGGCTTCCAGCTCGTCCTCCGCGACCGCCATCAGGTCGGCGTCGGTCGCGTCGGCGAGCACCACCGCGCTCTTCTCCATCGCCTTCTTGAGGGCCTCTATGTCGTCGCGGAGGCGAGCCGCCCACTCGTACTCCATCTCCTCGGCCGCGTCTGTCATCTGCCGCTCCAGACGGCGGATATACGTCCCCGTGCGTCCGGCCATGAAGTCGCAGAACTCCTCGGCGAGTCCGCGGTGGTCCTCGGGGGAGATCCGCTCGACGCAGGGGGCCGAGCACTTGCCGATGTAGCCGAGCAGGCAGGGGCGGCCGGTCCGCTCGGCGTTCTTGAAGACGCCGGCGGAACAGGTACGGACGGGGAAGACGCGCAGCAGGAGGTCCACGGTGTCGCGGATCGCCCACGCGTGCCCGTACGGACCGAAGTAGCGCACGCCCTTGCGCTTGTGGCCGCGCATCACCTGCACGCGCGGGAACTGCTCGTTCATCGTCACGGCGAGGTATGGGTAGCTCTTGTCGTCGCGGTACTTGACGTTGAACCGGGGGTCGAACTCCTTGATCCAGGAGTACTCCAGCTGCAGCGCCTCGACCTCCGTGGACACCACGGTCCACTCCACCGACGCGGCCGTCGTGACCATGGTGCGCGTACGCGGGTGGAGGCCCGCCAGGTCCTGGAAGTAGCTGGCCAGGCGCTGGCGCAGGCTCTTCGCCTTCCCGACGTAGATCACCCGGCGGTGCTCGTCACGAAACTTGTAGACCCCCGGCGAGTCGGGGATCTGCCCCGGCTCGGGGCGGTAGCTGGAGGGGTCGGCCATGTCACCCACCCTACTGGCGAGGTATGACAGCGCGTCGGAGCTGGGGAGGGCCCCGGCCCGCGGAAGACGGGTTCACCGAGGCAGGCGGGTCGCGCGGCCGCCCAGAGGCCGTCGCCGCCATGGCCCGCCGCCCGCGTCGGACGCCCCGGTTGAGCGTCAGGTGTTGTTTGGCCCTGATCCACGCGCTTCAATGCGGGGTGGCTCGGGGCCGTGAACGACGGCGTACGCATGTGGACGTCTGCCGCACGCCGACCGGGTCACCCCCGCCGAACAGCGTGACGGCCGACCAGCCGTTGTGAGCATTCACAGAAGGGCCCCTGCATGCGCCACGGCACACAGCACGCGGACGTCGCCACGGCCGGACTGGAGACGGCCCTGCGGGGCGGCCCCTTCCACGTCGCCCTGCGTGCCGCGATCGCCGCCCGCGGACTGCCGCTTCAGCGCGTACAGCACCATCTGTCGCGGTACGGGGTCAAGGTCGGCGTGACCAGCCTGAGCTACTGGCAGCAGGGCGCCCGGCGCCCCCAACGCCCCGAGTCCCTGCGGGCCGTGCGCGCCCTGGAGGAGATACTCCAGCTGCCGGACGAGTCGCTGATCCGCCTGCTCACCACGGCCGACGAGTCCGCCCCGGCGGAACGCCCCTCGGCCCGCTCGTACCGCTCGCTGGTCGAGGCCTCCGGAGCGCTGGAGAAGCTGCTGGCCGAACTC
>CAMLJW010000387.1 GCA_946480485.1 uncultured Streptomyces sp.
AGATCGGGATCATGCTCGACGAGGGCGTCGTCGCCGAGGCCCAGGACATCGACCTGTGCCTGATCACCGGCGCCGGCTGGCCCTTCCACCTGGGCGGCATCACGCCGTACCTGGACCGTGAGCGTGTCTCCGAGCGGGTGAACGGGAAGCGGTTCCTGGAGCCGGGGACGGCTTCGGTTCCGGCCTGACGGTCGTACGCTGAGCGTTCGACGGACACGGTGGGGCGACCTCGTGTGCGACCCTGACCCCATGACCGCCCCTCCACTCGTGATCATCGACGCCGCCAATGTCGTCGGCTCCGTCCCCGACGGCTGGTGGCGCGACCGGCGCGGCGCCGCCGAGCGCCTGCGGGACCGGCTCGCGCAGGACGGGGTCCCGGGGTACACCGACCCCGTGGAGATCGTCCTCGTCGTCGAGGGCGCGGCCCGTGGTGTGGAGTCCATCCCCGGCGTACGGGTCGAGACAGCCCCCGGAAGCGGTGACGACCGGATCGCCGAATTGGCGGCCGGTGCCCGCGGCCGCCCCTGTCTGGTCGTGACCGCGGACCGGGAACTGCGGCGCAGGGTCAGCGAGTCGGGCGCCGAGGTCACCGGGCCGCGTGCGCTTCGCAGTGAGCCCTGAAGCACGCGGACGGGAAACGACCGGCTGCGGGCCGCGCCGGGACGCCGCTGACGCCTCCTGCCGGAGGGTGCCGCATGCTCCGGTTCCTCTGTGTCCGGGATGGACTGCTCGGCCTTCTTCGTCCCGAAGGGAGAGCTGCTCACAGGCGTATTTCCCACGCTGTGTTCATCCTCGACACAACCGGGAGGGCACGTGGTGGGTACGCCCCGACGCGATGAGGTTCACGCACACGGGCCGGTTCCGCTACCCGTACAAGGGCGTCGGAACCGGCCCGATGGACCTCTGGGATCACGTCAGTCGCGCGCGGGCTCCACGGAGTCCACCGCATCGGCGGTGTCCGAGTAACGACCGTCGATCCTGGAGACGAGGCCGGTGACCTGGCGGGCGATGTCGGGCGCGGTCAGGCCGATCTCCGCCATGACCTCCTTGCGCAAGGCGTGGTCGAGAAAGCGCGGCGGGATGCCGAAGTCACGCAGCGGAACGTCGACGCCCGCGTCGCGCAGCGCCTGGGCGACGGTCGAACCCACGCCGCCGACGCGGGAGTTGTCCTCGACGGTGACGACCACGCGGTGCCGCTCGGCGAGCGGGGCCATGGCCTCGTCGACGGGCTTGACCCAGCGCGGGTCGACGACGGTCGTGGAGATGCCCTGCTTGTCGAGGAGGCCGGCGATCTCCAGACACATGGGGGCGAGTGCTCCGACGGAGACGAGAAGGACGTCCGGGGTGTCGGTGCCCGGTTCGCGCAGGACGTCCATGCCGCCGATGCGGCCCACCGCCGGAACGGCCGGTCCGACCGCGCCCTTGGAGAAGCGCACCACGGTCGGCGCGTCGTCGACCTCGAGGGCCTCCCGCAGCTGGGCGCGGACCTGGTCGGCGTCGCGCGGCGCGGCCAGCCTGAGGCCGGGGACGACCTGAAGAATCGACATGTCCCACATGCCGTTGTGGGAAGCGCCGTCGGTGCCGGTGATGCCGGCCCGGTCGAGGACGAACGTGACCCCGCACCTGTGCAGGGCCACGTCCATCAGGACCTGGTCGAAGGCGCGGTTGAGGAAGGTGGCGTAGACGGCGAAGACGGGGTGCAGTCCGCCGGTCGCCAGGCCCGCCGCCGAGACGGCACCGTGCTGCTCCGCGATGCCGACGTCGTACACCCGGGCCGGGAAGGCCTTGGCGAACCTGTCGAGGCCGACCGGATGGAGCATGGCCGCCGTGATGGCGACGATGTCCTCGCGCTCCTCGCCGAGCTTGACCATCTCCTCACCGAAGACGGAGGTCCAGTCGGCGCCGGAGGAGGCGATGGGCAGGCCCGTGTCCGGGTGGATCCTGCCGACCGCGTGGAAGCGGTCCGCCTCGTCCTGGAGAGCGGGCTGGTAGCCGCGCCCCTTCTCGGTCAGGCAGTGCACGATCACGGGCCCGCCGAAGCGCTTGGCACGGGCCAGCGCGGACTCCAGCGCCTCGATGTCGTGCCCGTCGATGGGACCGACGTACTTCAGGCCGAGGTCCTCGAACATGCCCTGCGGGGCGATGAAGTCCTTCAAACCCTTCTTGGCGCCGTGCAGGGTCTCGTACAGGGGCCTTCCGACGACCGGGGTGCGCTCCAGGATGTCCTTGCCGCGGGCCAGGAAGCGCTCGTAGCCGTCGGTCGTGCGCAGCGTCGCCAGGTGGTTGGCGAGGCCGCCGATCGTCGGGGCGTACGAACGCTCGTTGTCGTTGACGACGATGACCAGCGGGCGGTCCTTGGCGTCCGCGATGTTGTTGAGCGCCTCCCAGGCCATGCCTCCGGTGAGGGCGCCGTCACCGATGACCGCGACCACGTGGTCGTCACGTTTGAGGACCTCGTTGGCTTTCGCGAGGCCGTCGGCCCAGCCGAGGACGGTGGAGGCGTGCGAGTTCTCGATGACGTCGTGCTCGGACTCGGCCTGCGAGGGATAACCGGACAGACCGCCCTTCATCTTCAGCTGGGAGAAGTCCTGACGACCCGTGAGCAGCTTGTGGACGTAGGACTGGTGTCCCGTGTCCCACAGCACCTTGTCCTTCGGAGAGTCGAAGACACGGTGCAGAGCGATGGTGAGCTCGACGACACCGAGGTTGGGGCCGAGGTGGCCGCCGGTCTTGGAGACCGCGTCGACGAGGAAGGTCCGGATCTCCTCGGCCAACTGATCCAGCTGCTCCAGGCTGAGCCGGTCCAGATCGCGCGGTCCCCCGATACGGGTCAGCAGCGGCACCCGTGCCTCCTTGCAGTAGGGCTGTTCGAGCTTTGCCGGGCTCGTCGAGTCTAATGTTCCGCCTGTCACGGCGACGGCCGGGCTCGGTTCCTCCTCTGTCACGCGTACGGCCGCAGATCGACGCGTACAGACGTTCCCCGGGCGCAGCCGTACAACTCCTCGCCACGCACGAAATTGTGGAGCTGATGTGTGCGGGCGCCGAAGGCGGACCGACCCTGATCGCGTCAGCTCTAAACCTCGGTGCCACGGTCAAGAAGTAAATCCTTGATCCGGATGGCCCTTGCCGCCATCCGTTCTCTAAGTGAAGACGGGCGTGGCTCCCGGCAGGGTCCCGTCCACAAGGGTTGAATCACCCATCTCGCTGAGCGCGAGAGCGAGCGCCCCGAGGAGCTCCGCCCGGCCGCCAAGTGCCCCCGGAAGAACGGACAGCTGACGTGCCGCACTGGGGATCGCACCGCGGCCGACGGACTCCCTTATGGGCCCGATCACCAGCTCACCGGCCTCCGCGAGAGCGCCGCCGAGGACCACCCGGCTCGGGTTCAGCAAGTTGCAGAGACTGGCGACTCCACTGCCGATGTGTCGGCCCACGTCGGCGATCACACGACGGCAGCCAGGGTCGCCGTCCCGCGCCAGCCGTACGACACGTTCCATGGTCAGATCCGTACCGTGGCTGGACTGGAGCAGCGGCAGCACATAGCGTGCGGCCGCGAAGGTCTCCAGACAGCCCCGGTTTCCGCAGCGGCAGACGGGGCCGGACTCATCAAGAGTGATATGCCCGATTTCTCCGGCGGTGCCGCCCGGGCCGCGGTAGATGCGGCCGCTGATCACCAGACCCGCGCCGACACCGCTCGCCACCTTGATGTACGCCAGGTCCCTGACCCCCCGGCCGCTCCCCCAGACCAGCTCACCGAGGGCGCCGAGGTTGGCGTCGTTGTCCACGTGCACCGGCACGCCGAGCCGCCCCCCCAGCTCCACGGCGGGCTTGGTACCGGTCCAGCCCGGCAGGATAGCGGTCGAGCCGAGGGTCCCGGACTCCACGTCGATCGGGCCCGGCACGCCGAGGCCCACGCCCGCGATCTTGGCGCGGTCGACCCCGGTGGCCAGGATCAGCCGGCTGACCAGGTGTTCGGCCCGGTCGAGGCCCTGTGCGGCGGAGGCGTCCACGTCAAGGGGCTCGGACTCTTCGGCCAGCACCTGGTGCGCGAGGTTCCCGACCGCGACGCGCAGGTGCGTGTGCCCGAAGTCGACCCCTATCACCAAGCCGGCGTCGCCGCTCAGGCTGACGCTACGGGCCCGCCGCCCGCCCGCCGACGTGGGCGTGACCTCGACCGTGCCGCCGGCCTTGAGTTCCCGGACGATATTGGAGACCGTCGCCGCGGACAGACCCGTCGTCCTCGCGATCTCCGCCTGCGTGAGCGATCCGGCCAGGCGCACGGCACGTACGACCCGTTCGAGATTTGCTCGGTGCAGCGACGACTGCGACCCGGGAGTCTCCACGACGACCTCCTGCGTACGGGGCCGCCGCGGCGAAGCCCCGTCTATCCAATTAGTGAACTCTAAGCTGAGCTGTTTGCGTCGCTTTCCGTCAAGAGGTTGAGCCGCGTCGTGGGCAACAGGGACACCCGAATGAGGCCTCTTCCAGAAAGGGCCCTGCGGCTCGGTGTAAGGCTCCTCGACCCGGCCGAACCTGCAGAGAGAACAAGCGCTGAGCCGTAGCCCGCGGCGGGCGGGTGTCATTGTCTGGGCAGGAGCGAGGCTGGCGGGGTGTTTGCGCTGGTGGTGCGGGTGCGGGTCACGCCTGACTGAGGAGAGCTGCCCAGGTGTCCGGGCCCACCACACTGTCCGTAGCCAAGTGGAGCTCTTCCTGTAGAGCTCCAATGGCTTCCGCCGTCGACGTACCGAAGGTCCCGTCGGTGTCGACGGGGTGGCCGTGCACGGCAAGCAGGCGCTGCACAGCTGTGACTGCTGAGCCGCGGTCTCCGGAGCGCACGTTCATACTGCGGTACAGCCCCCGCTGCGAGGCCGCCTGGGCCAAGATGAGCAACACGTCGCCGGAGGACCGCGTCATAATCACCCCCAAACGCGGTGATTCCGAGGAATACCGTCAGCAGACCGGACACGACGCCCACACCCGCATGGTCCCCGTGACCCGCCCCGAAGATGCTCGCGCCTGCGCGAAGATTCAGGACCGCGTCTGCGCCACCACACCAGCACTGTCCAGCCCCTCTCCCCTGCTGACAGCCACCTTGCTGGAGTCCTCAAGTCCAGGAAGGCAACGGCTTTTTACGGCAGATCAGCGCGGCCTAGTACTGCAACCGCATCTGGCGTGACGGACGATCCTCGGTCTCGTTGGTATG
>CAMLJW010000388.1 GCA_946480485.1 uncultured Streptomyces sp.
GACCAACGATGGTCCGCCATATCCCGTTATTCCCGTTGCAGGCCGTGCCGGCTCGGGCTGGTTTCGTTATGCAGAGTCGTAATTAACGTTACGTCAGGTTCCATTGTGGGCCGTCTACCGGCTCCGCAGAGATGAGAACGGCCCTCGGGGCTCCGGATGGTTTCCGGTGGCTCTGAGGGCCGTTTCTGGCTGCGCGCAACTACCCCAGGTAGGGCGTCGGTCGATGCTCTAGGAAATGCTGAATCCGTAGCCGTTGGGTGTGGTGCATGGGTAGCGCGTCAACCTCTGCGGGCGCGACAAAGCGAAGCTCTGACGACTCATCCGAGATAGCCAATGATCCACCCACTACGCGCGCCGTAAAACACACGTTGAACTGTCGCCGTACCTCCCCGTCGCTGTACGCGATAATGTGGCGCGGGTCTGTGTACGTGCCGACAAGTCCCGTGATTTCCACGCCTAGCCCTGTCTCCTCTTTGACTTCCCGTACAGCCGTGCCCGGTAGCGAGTCGGTCATTTCCATGCCTCCACCAGGGAGTGCCCACAGGTCGCTATCGACCCTGCGCTGAAGCAGAATGCGCCCGGCTTCGTCCGTGACGACCGCTGAGGCAGCGACGACAAGAGTGTTTGGCTTTGGCGCGTCGGGATCGTTGTAATACTCGGTCCGTGCCATGGGTCAACCTTCCTGTACGGGCTTAGCTGCGGCCCATACCGCGTCGAAGCTCTCGGCGTAGGTGTCGAAAATTCCCCCGTCGCTGTTGCGCCGCAGATGCCACACGGGTGCACTGTAGGCGTTCACGCCGAAGACATGGGCATTGACCAGTACCTGATCGTCAGCGCGGTACATGCTGTTGTAGAGGGTCGTTGCGTGCGTGCGCACTTCGATGCCTGGCGTACCGATCAGCGGCCGGTAATGCATGAGTGCGAGTCGGCAACGAGATTCAATTCCATGTCCGAACTTCTCTTCGGTGCCTCGCTGTTGGACGTTCTCGCTGTCTGCGTCGCCAACGGCAATCCGCACCGCGCAACCTCCGGCGGCTCGCTCCCGTAGTAGGTCATTGAGACGCGGGTATGCCTCATGCAGAAACACGGCGGCATATACGAGAACATCAACACGCTCGCGCGCTTGGGTGAACAGATCAATGAACGTGGACACGGGGAGGTCTGCCCGCTGGTCATACAGCGCGACTAATTCGGGGCTGACAGCTCTCGCCGCGCGTGCCTGCCTGAGTGCTGGCCATAGTGCGAACACGTCTTCCCCTAATGCCTCAGCGGCACGCATGGCGGTTTCTCGGCGCGGTGTGCGTCCGAGGTTCACCCATCGCTCTACCGACTTGGGGTCCACCTCGGCTTTCGCTGCCAGGGTCGCGTATGTCCACCCTGTCGCCGCCATGGTGGCTCGTAGTCTCTCGTTGGGCACTCAGTCTCTCCCTGTGCTGCGGGACGTTGCTAGGGACGTTCTACCCCCTCCAGGACGTCCTCAAGTGGGGTTTAGGGGAGGTTCCAACGTCCCGACGGCGCCGTGAGTATCGGGGCATGAACGCCATCGATACACGTGTGACAAGGCTCAGCCTCCTGCCGCAGGGGGTTTGGAAGTGAGCGAGCCGAGTAATCCGCTTGAACTACCTTTAGAACTAAGTGAGTTGGAACCCACTGCTGTTGAGGGGTGCATGGGTTGCGCCGAACTCTCGAAGGTCCGCGATTGGGCACGCGTGGGCAATGATCAGACCACCGTGACTGACTGCAATGTCCTCATGGCGCGGCACCCCGACGGGCACTGATGACCACGGCCCTTGAGGGTCCCCGGCCACCGGCCCCCGCCGTGACCTATTGCGGGCTCTGCACCGGACATCGCCTGCATCGCTGTGGAGTCCACCCCGTGAGTGCCCATCGTCGCCCTCGGCTCCGGGGCAGGCTACGCCGGAACGCCGGAGCCTTATCCGTCGTGGTGGTCGGCTGGATAATCCCGCCCGTGATCATCCTGGTGCTCTGCCGGTAGGCGTAGCCCGGTCCACTGGACGGTGCGGCCCTGTCTGTGCGCCTTCCTCCGTGGCGCATGGCCGGGGGTCTTCTGCCATGTGGCAGGGGTAGCGTCGCCCTCATGAAGGCAGTCACTATCACTCACCCCGGCGGCCCCGAAGTGCTTCAGTGGACGGAGGTACCGGACCCCGTTCCCGGAGATGGGGAAGTCCTCATTGACGTAGCGGCGAGCGCCGTGAACCGCGCCGATCTCCTCCAGCGGCAGGGCTTCTACGACCCGCCGCCCGGCGCCTCCCCGTACCCCGGCCTGGAGTGCTCCGGGCGGATCGCCGCACTCGGCCCCGGTGTCGGCGGTTGGGCGGTCGGCGACAAGGTGTGCGCTCTGCTGTCCGGTGGCGGGTACGCCGAGAAGGTCACCGTTCCCGCTGGTCAGGTGCTCGCTGTCCCCAAGGGGGTGGACGTGGTGACCGCCGCAGCACTGCCGGAAGCGGTCTGTACGGTCTGGTCCAACCTCTTCGGGTTTGGTGGGGGTGACTTCACAAGCTCCAACGTCTTCATGATCGCGCACCTCCGCCCCGCTGAGACGCTCCTGGTGCACGGCGGCGCGAGCGGCATCGGCACGATGGCGATCCAGCTGGCGAAGGCGGTCGGCGCGAAGGTCGCCGTCACGGCGGGCAGCAGGGAGAAGCTGGCGTACTGTGCCGAGCTCGGCGCGGACGTCCTGATCGACTACCGCGAACAGGACTTCGTCGAGGAGATCAAGACCGCCACGGACGGCGCGGGCGCGGACGTCATCCTGGACATCATGGGCGCGAAGTATCTGGACCGGAACGTCAAGGCCCTCGCCACGAACGGCCGCCTCGCGATCATCGGCATGCAGGGCGGCGTCAAGGGCGAGCTGAACATCGCCATGCTCCTCAGCAAGCGGGCCGCCATCACCGCGACCTCGCTGCGCGCCCGCCCCGCCACCGAGAAGGCGGCGATCGTCGCGGCCGTACGCGAGCACGTCTGGCCGCTGATCGACGGCGGCCACGTACGCCCGGTCGTGGACCGTGAGCTGCCCATGAGTGAGGCGGCCGCGGCGCACCGCGTGCTGGAGGAGGGCGGGAACATCGGGAAGGTGCTGCTGACGCTCCGGTAGGTCCACAGCTCCTGTTGTTCGGGGCACCTTCCTGCAGGTCCCTTCGGGCCCACGCAGGTCCCCAGTCCGTGTCGGCCCACGCAGGGCCCATGCAGGTCCTCGGGCCCGCCTGGGGCCAGGTCAGCCCCGCCGCCCGCGCAGTGCCAGGAACGCGAGCCCCAGGCCGAGCCCGATGAGGACCAGCCCGCTGCCCAGGGGCAGGATGCGGAGTCCGGGTTCCATGGTGCGCACAGGGCGGGCCACGGCCTGCTCTACGGACGGGGAAGACGACTGCGTGACGTTCTGTGACGGCTCGGGCCCGATCTCTGGCCCGATCTCGGACCCGATCTCTGGGCTGACGGTCGACTCCGGGCTGGCCGGACCTTCCGGCGCGTCCGGGACGCCCGGGTCGATCTCCGGGCGGAGTACGGCCGCCCCCTCGTCCTGCGGCGCCGCCTCCCGCCCAGGCCTCTGCCGTCCCTCACCCGCACGGCTGCCCGCACGGGACTCGGCGGGGGCCGGCTCGGCGGCGTGCGAAGCGTGGGCGGGCGTCGTCACCGTCAGGACCAGCAGCAGGCCGACCGCGTGCAGCCTACGGAGCCAGGGAGCCACGTGGGTGACCTCCTCCCGGAGCTCAGGCGCCAAGACCGACGGGTCAACGGAGTCAACTGGGTCAACGGGGTCAACGGGGTCGACGGGGGTCGACGGGCCGGGTCGACGGAACAAGCGTCACATGGGGCACGTGTTGCGGCATCTCGGTCGCTTTCGGTGACACTGTGGGCGCGAAGAAGCACCCTCCGTTAGGCGAACGGCCACTTCGTACAGGGAGGATCACTTACGCAAGGGGGCACGAGGGTGGTGAAGTGTCTGCGTGCGAGAGAATGGCGGCATGGAGATGCCGAGGAACGAAAGGTCGCCGGAGAACCCCCAGATCCTGGTCGTGGGCCAGGACGGAATGGCTCTCGGCGGCGGAGGAGACGAGGACCCCCGCCAAGTCCCGGTGACGGAGATGGTGGAGCAACCGGCCAAGGTCATGCGCATCGGAAGCATGATCAAGCAGTTGCTGGAGGAGGTGCGTGCGGCCCCTCTGGACGAGGCGAGCCGGGTCCGCCTCAAGGAGATCCACGCCAGCTCGGTGAAGGAGCTGGAAGACGGTCTCGCTCCCGATCTCGTCGAGGAACTCGAGCGGCTCTCACTGCCGTTCACGGAACAGGCGGTCCCCTCCGATGCCGAGCTGCGCATCGCGCAGGCCCAGTTGGTGGGCTGGTTGGAGGGCCTCTTCCATGGGATCCAGACGACCCTGTTTGCCCAGCAGATGGCGGCCCGCGCCCAGTTGGAGCAGATGCGCCGCGCCCTGCCGCCGGGTGTCGGTGGCGAGGGCGACGACGAACAGCGGATGGGCGGCCGCTCGGGCGGGCCGTACCTGTAGAGCCGTACGCGTAGATCGGCACAGCGCCCAGACGTCGGCAGACCAGGCGCAAGCAGGCAAGCGGACGCAAGCAGTCGAGTAGAGGGCCGGGCGACCCGGTCCTCTACTCGGTTACGCAGAATCAGGCGGGGTCGCCCGTCGAGACGTAGAGCTGGATCTTGGGCATGTCTTCCGGGAGGACGTCCGTGTCGGCCGCCGGGATCTGCTCCATGACGGTGTTCTCGCCGTACGTGTTCTCGTTGATGTTCTTCGTCTCGAACTGCCAGCCCGCCGCCTGCAGGCACTTCTTCACCGAGTCTAGGTTCTTGTAGGTGAAGTCCGGGATCTTGATCTTGTCGGGGTCGTTGTACGACTCCTCCGGTTCCGAGCAGTCAGCAGTGTCGATCTTCTTCGTCGTGTCCGGTCCCTTGTGCCCGGCCGCCTCGGACGCCGACGCGCTGGCGCCACCGCCACCGCCCTCGTTGTTACTGCCGCCCGGTTGCAGCGCCGCGATCAGGCCGCCGATGGCGGCGAGCGCGACGACGACCGAGCCGATGATCACCGGCAGGTTGCTCTTGCGGCCCCCGCCCGAGGAGTGCGTCGAGGGCTGCGGGGAGGTCGCGTACGGCGGCGGGGTCGAGAAGCCCTGCTGCGGGGAGTACGCCGCGGTCTG
>CAMLJW010000389.1 GCA_946480485.1 uncultured Streptomyces sp.
GATGGGCCTCGGCTGGGAGCCGGCGTACCGGGGCAAGGACATCGACCTGGACGCGTCCGTCATCGCGTACGGCCCGCAGCGCAACCACATCGACAGCTGCTACTTCGGCAAGCTCTCGATCGTGAACGGCGCGATCAAGCACTCCGGCGACAACCTCACGGGAGAGGGCGGCGGAGACGACGAGGTCATCACGGTCGACCTCGGCCGCCTCCCCCAGGAGGTCTCCGGCCTGATCTTCACGGTGAACTCCTTTTCCGGCCAGAAGTTCACGGAGGTCGCCAAGGCCTACTGCCGCCTCCTGGACGCGGCCACCGGCGAGGAACTGGTCCGCTTCGACCTCACCAACGCCGAGGCTCAGACCGGCGTCATGATGGCCAAGTTGATCAAGCAGTTCTCCGGCGAGTGGGAGATGACGGCCATGGGCGACTTCGTCAAGTCCCGCACGGTGCGCGGCATGGTCAAGCCCGCGGCGCGGGCCCTGTAGGGGCCCGCACGCATGGGCGCGGCCCCCTCGCCAGAACCGGCGAACCTTGGCACACACGTTCGTACCTGGTGGTGTGCCGGAGCCTTACGGAGGCAGCCCTTACGGAGGCAGGAGTGTGGCCCGCGCCGAAGCGCGGGCCACGGTCGATCAGGTGATCCAGGGCCAGTCGGAGTCCCGCGCCGTCTCCAGCAGCGGAACCATCCGGAAAGCCGCGTCCGAGAGCCCCCCGAAGGTGTGCCTGTTCCCGTTCCCGGACTGGCCGTGGCCCGCCCCATACCCGGCGAGGTTCCAGGTGTAGACCGGCACGTTCGCCGGGACCTGCTCGGTCGGGTCGCCGTAAGGGCTGTACGCGGCCTGCTCGTCCGTGACGATCAGGACCCGGTCGTGCTTCTTGTAGTGGCGGCGTACCGCCTCAGTGGTGTTGGTGCCGCCGAGGTCACCGAACCGCTCCAGCACCTTCAGCACCGACTCGCCCTTGCGGAACGTCACACGGTTGCTGCTCGTGCCGAATTCCACCAGATCCGCGTTGGCGGCCCGCAGCGCGAGCGCCGTACCGAAGATCGCAGCCGCGTCCGCCCGGTTCAGCTGCGAGCGGTCGGACAACCGTGAGTAGAACATCGAGCCCGAGCGGTCCACGAGCACCAGCGTCCGGCCCGGCAGCGCGGGCACATGGGCCAGCGAGTGACCGAGTGCCTGCTCCAGCGGGTGCGACCAGCGCAACGAAGGAGCGTGCTGGTACGCGGCGAGGTAGCGGAACGGGAACTGCCGCGAGCGCGCGACCTCCGCCGGGTCGCTGATCTTCGCGGCGACCTGGGCCGCCACCTCGTCCGACACCCCGGCCTCGTCGAAGTTCCGCAGGTTCCGCACCAGCGCCATGGCGCCCATGGACGGGATCACGGCCTCCCAGGCCGCCTTGTCCATCGGCCCCTGCAGCCAGCCGGCCAGCGCCTCCCAGGTGATGCCCGCGTCCGCGAGGCGCCGCGCGCCGTGCGCGCCGGTCACGACCCTGCGCCGCTTGGCGGGCCGCAGTGCCATCAGGTCACGGTGAGCCGCGAGGACGGGCAGCGACCTGGGTACGACCGCCGTGTCCGGGTGGTGCCGCCGGTCCAGCGCGTACTGGAACAGGTCGCCCTGCCACGGCTTCGCCGGATCCGGCGCCGCGTGCACGAGGTTGAGGATGTCGCCGAAACGGTAGCCCTTGGACGCGGTGTCGTACTTCAGCAGCGACTTGGCGCTGTAGAGCCGGCGTACGGCGTCGGCGATGCCCCGCTTCACGGGCTTCGGGACGTTGCGGCCGTACATCGAGGTCCAGTAGGCAAGCAGCTCGCCGGGCTCGTCGGGGCGCCGCAGCACGGAGGCGACGACCTGCCGGTTGGCGGGGCCGTCGGCCGCGCCCGCGTCGAGGCGTGCCCTGACGTACTCGGCGGCACCCACGATCGACGCGGTCCGCAGGTTCCCTTCGCCGCGCAGCCAGCCGAGCAGGCCCGCGGTCCACTCCGGGTCCTCGACTGCGAGCTTGCGCACGAGCGCGGCGAAACGGTCGTCCCGGTCCGCGCCGGTCTCGTAGAAGGTCTGCTGCGATACGAAGTTGGCGACCGAAAGCAGGAACAGCTCAGAACGTGCGTCCCGCTCGCGGCCACGGCCACCCTGGTACGTGCGCAGCACACGCCCCGTCGACGTCACTCGCGAAGTGGACTGTGCTGTCGCGGCCTTGGTGTTGAATCGCGCCATGATGAATTCCCCCGAATTCGTTCGTGTTTCGGAGGGAGGCGCAACAAATAGAGCGTGCCCGAGATCGGAGCGGCGACGAGATTACGTCGGATGCGTCTTCCGGTTCCGCCACATCGTCGTGAGATCGATGACGGGATTCGAACCCGCAAAATGTCCGATCCAGAAGTATCCGCTGCCTGCACACCGGGCACACCATATGCCGCGCCTCCCGAGATCAGATCGGCGGCGGCCTGGGTTCTTTGGAAGAGAAGTAGCCGCAGCCTGCGCACCGGGAGGTGCGTGAAGTTGTGGTGTCCAGAGATCGAAGTCGGCGGAACCGACGTAGGTGCTCCAGCCCCTGAGCTACACCGGCGCGTTGTACCGGTGGCGGGACTCGAACCCGCGACCGCCCCATTATCAGTGGAAGTAGGTCCTGCCTTCGCACCTGGACCTGCATCACTTTAGGAGGGCGACCGCGGCCGAGCCAGCGAATTAATCGGTGACCGTCGTACGGCTACGACGGTTCAGCGCTCCTGGCGCTTCCACGGCCCCATGATCGCGAGCAGGATGCCCGGGCGTGCGGGTTCCTGGACGTTGGGCGTACAGGGTCTTGCCAGGCGCCCTTGAGGAATCCGTTCGGATCCGTCCGTCGATCCGTTCACATCGGTCCGCCGAATCCGCTCGCTTCGGTCCATCGAATCCGTCCGCCGAATCCGTTCGCATCGGTCCGTCGAATCCGTTCCCGTCCGCCCGTCCGGAGCAAACGGCCCACCCGTACGGCGCTCCCATGCTGGCGTCCGAACGAACGGTCGGGAGAATCTTCGTAAAATAGACACCACCCAGGCACCATCGACCTGCACGACATCCGGGAGGCGAGCCGCAGTGGACGCACGTCAGGCACGCCATCTCCATGAAGACCGGCTGATGACGCTGGCCAACGTGACCGGCGTGGGAGTCGGAGAGGACGAGAACTCGGGCGAGGACGTGATCGTCGTCTTCGTCACCCACAAGGTCCCCCCCGACCGTCTCCGCCCGGAGGACGTGATCCCGGACGAGCTCGAGGGCGTGCCCGTACGCGTCCTTGCGATGGGCGGGGCCGGGGAGCCGAAGCAGGAGCAGGAACAGGAACAGGACGAGCCTTAGGAGGACTTTGTCAGATGCGACCTTGATGGCGGCCCTAGCACGCCGTGGCTCAACCCCCGTGTTGCGACCGCGCTTTGAAGGCCGCCTTGCGGGCCTGCTTTGCCACCTTCTTGTCGGGGTGGAGTCGGCCCATGGCCTCAAGGACGTCCGGGGTGGCCGGGTGGTCGACGCGCCAGGCGGCGGTGAAGAATGTGCTGTGCTGGGCCGCGAGCCCCTCGACCAGGGCGCGGAGTTCCGCCGAGTTGCCCTCGGCCGCCAGCTGGGCGGCGATCGTGTCGACGGTCAGCCAGAAGACCATCTCCTCGGACGGCGCGGGCACGTCCGGTACGCCCCGCTCGGTGAGCCACACCCGGGCGAGCCCGCCCAGCTCGGCGTCGTCGAGCACCTCGCGCAGGGCCGGCAAGGCCTCCGTACCGACGAGCGACAAGGCCTGCTGGCAGCACAACCGCCGCAGTGGGGCGCCCGTGTCGGAGCCACGGGCCGCGGCGAGCAACTCCCGT
Organism: uncultured Streptomyces sp.; assembly: GCA_946480485.1. Next base: position 3,838 of record CAMLJW010000389.1, read on the forward strand.
GTCCCAGCGAGGGGTCCGCGCCGGGCAAGCCACTGCTCGGTCTCGGCCTGCGCCGCCGCAGGCGGAAACATGGACGTGCCCTCGAGCAGCAGGTCCGCCCCCTTGTCCGCCAGGTCGCCCACCGCGGGCGCATCGAGCCCCGCTTCCAGCAACCGCGCCCGGATCCCGTACAGCCCGAGTGGGGTGAGCCGCACCATCCCGTACCGCGAGACGTCCTCGTCGTCGACCGATGACGCGGGCTCCTCGTCGGCGTCGGCCATCAGCGCCTCGTCGACGGGCTGGAAGTCGACGATCCCGACCGGCTCCAGGAAGCGGAACTGGTCGTCGAGGCGCATCATCGCCTCCGACACCTGCTCCAGGACGTCGTCGGTGGGCTCTCCCATGTCATCCGGCACGATCATGGACGCCGCGAGCGCTGCCAGCGGCACCGGCCCGTCGCCGGGTCTGTCCTCGCCGATGGTCAGCAGATAGAGGTTGCCGAGCACGCCGTCGAGGAACTCGGCCTCCACCTCCGGGTCCCAGTCCAGTTCCAAGAAGTCGATCTCGCCGCCGCTCTCCAGGGCGTCCACGAGATCGTCGAGGTCGGGCACGCTCGCGTCGGCGAGCACCGTCTCCAGGGCGACGAGCCACAGGCCCAGTACGTCCCGCGGCGTCCCGGAGGTCACGAGCCCCAGGTCCGCGCCCGCGGCGACGGCGCCCTTCTTCTCGTCGACGACCTCTACGAGGCCGGTGTCGACGGCCACCCGCCACGCCTCGCTCGCGAAGGCGGCTGCGTCCTCACCCTCGAGGCCGAGTTCCCGAGCCGCTTCCGGCAGCTGCTCCTCGACGAGCTCGCCACCGGCTCCAATCCGGGTGTCCGGGCCGGCCCAGCGGGCGAGCCGCACGGCACGCGCGAGCAGCGGGGTGGCGAGCGCGTCGCGCGCGAGCTCCGCTTCGGAGTGCAGCCGCACCGGCGGGAGGGGGGAACTGTCTGACATCGGCTGGTTCTCCTCGGACGTACACGGGTCCACGGGACGTCCCGGACAACGTGTGCCGACCGCCCCGGAAGGTGCAACCTCAGCCTAGACGGATTTTGCCCCATGCCGCCCATTTCATGGACCTGTCAAGGGTCTCGCCCATGGAACCCGCACAACTGCCAAGGGCGCACACCAGATTGATGCGCGTAGAAACCCGTGCGCGGGCACTTGATAACTCCTCGACGGCTCCCCGGCCGGATCATGACTGTGGTGTTGTGGTGTCAGTGACTGCTGATGGTGCGGCGGAGGCCGGGCTTGCCGCTGCCACCGAGGCCGATGGTGCGGCGGAGGCCGGGC
>CAMLJW010000390.1 GCA_946480485.1 uncultured Streptomyces sp.
ACCGCAGGCTCGGCCGGCGGGAGGACTGCCCGCAGTGCGTCGACCACATGGTCAACGGCCACCCCTACCTCGTGCCCAAGCCCCGATCTCGCTGGTGGTAAGTGGCCCTGCCCTTCCGTCCCCCGCAAAGGGTCCGGTCTGGTCCGGACCCCTGTGGGGGTGCGGTGGGGCCGGACAGCCCGGCCCACCTACCCGAAAGGACCCCCGTGGCCGACAACCACGACATCGCCTTCTCCGACTTCACGCGCTCCGAGAAGGCCAACATCGCCCGCCTGACGACGCGCATGCTCTTGCCCCGCGCCGACATCAAGAAGCTTCAGCGTCGCGTCGAACGCATCGAGCAGGAAGCGCTCCGCCGCAAGAACGGCAAGAAGTAGAGACCCCCGGGGACGGCCGTCCAACTGTCCAGGCCGGCGAGCCGTCCCCGGGCCTCCCATCCCTCCGCAGAGAGAAGGAACCACCAGCATGACCGACACCGCGCCCGAGCGCGTCAACGGGCACGCGGCACCGCAGGTGTCGCTCCTCAAGCTCGCCCCCGAACCCACCACCGAGGCGCCGGCCGCCGTCGAGGACAAGCCCCGCCCGCGCCGCCGGGTACGCATCGACTCCCTGCGCCGCATCGTCATCGAGGCCCGCGACCACGACACCTACCGCGTCCTCGTACGCCACAGCTCCTACGTTGTCGGCGGCACCCACATCCTCGCCCGCCGCGCCTGGGACGGCCGCACCGCCGCACGCTACGAACGCATGATCCGTGCCGCCGAGGCTGCCGGGCTGATGGAGGAGGTCAAAGAGTGGGAGGCCCGCGCGCAGACCTACCGTGCTGCCCGCCACCGCCGGCGCATGGACATGCTGCGCACCCTGATCTATTTGCCCAAGGCCGTCGGCTACGCCACCGCCGCCGGCACGGGTGTCCTGCTCATGCTTGGCATCCTCCTCGCCTGGGCCAACCACGATGTATCCGACGTCCTCACCCCCATCGAGACCGTCATCGACCTGGTGCGTCTGGTCGCCTACGTCGGCGGCATCATCTGGGACCCCCTTCTGATGGCCGCACCCTGGCTCACCGTCGCCGCCGTATGGGGCGTAGGCCGTCGCCAACACGCCGCACCCCAATGGGCGCTCCCCGCGAGGGACCGCGACATGGGCGGCCCGGTCACCCCGCACATCATCGTCGTAGCCCTCCGCGACCTAGGCATTTCCGCCCTGCGCAAGGCCATCGAGAACATGGGTGACGTCGGCGCGGCCATGCTCGGACCGATCACGATCGCCGGATGCGGGGTCGAGGTCGACGTGACCCTGCCGTCCGGCGTGTCCACCGAAGAGGTGCTGGGCAAGCGCCGCAAGCTCGCAGAGAACCTGTCTCGCCACGAGCACGAACTCCACATGACGATTCCGCCGGCGCCCCGCACGGTGCGCATGTGGATCGCCGACAGTGGTGCGCTTGACGTGCCGATCGGCCCGTCGCCGCTGGTCACCGACCAGGACATCACCGCCGACATGCGCAAGGGCCGTGCACCGTGGGGTGTCGACCTGCGGGGCGACGCGGTGCTCGTCTCGCTGTGGCAGCGCCACATGCTCATCACGGGCTTGTCCAACCAGGGCAAAACGGCGTCGCTCCGTGCGCTCGCTCTGTGGCTGGCGCTTGACCCGCGTGTTGAGCTCCGGCTGGCCGACCTCAAGGGAGTCGGCGACTGGCAGATGTTCGACCAGATCGCCACGGTGCTGATCCAGGGCCCGACCGATGAGCATGTCGTCGAGGCAACGCACATGGTGGAAGAGGGTGTGGCGGAGATGGGCCGCCGGATCACTCTGATGCGGGAGCTCACCGCCCGGGGCTGGAGCCAGGACAAGATCATGGCCGATCCGCGGTTCAACCCCCTGGTCCTCGTCGTCGACGAGGCGCAGGTCGCCTACGGTTCGGGCGCGGTGGAGACCTACGTGACGGACAGCGGGGCGGTCAAGAAGGGGGCGCCGTACGGGGGCTCGAAGGCGGACAGCCGCTATTTCCAGGCCATCAAGAAGATTCACGACCAGGGCCGCGCGGTGAACGTCGTCACGTGGGAGGGCACTCAGGACCCGACCAACGAGAACCTTCCCAAGCGGTCCCGCGAGGGCAACCACATCCGCGCCTCGCTGGTGCTGGGCACCGAGTCGCAAGCCCGCATGGCTGTGGGGGACTCGGCGGTCGACGCCGGGGCGGCCCCGCACAAGCTCCGCCAGGGCCTGGACAAGGGGGTCCTCGTGGTTGCGGGTGATGGAGTCAAGCTCGCTCCCGGTCAGCCGTCCATCACTGCGCGGACGCACTACATCGGGCCGGACGACGCGAAGGAGATCGCCGACCGGGCCAAGGCGCGCCGCAGCGGCGTGGTCACCGTGCAAGCGGCGGATGTCGAGAAGCCGGTCGACCACCTCGCCGACATCGCGGCCGTCCTCGGCGAGGATGCGCGGGTTCGTACGCAGGAGGTGCTGCACCGGCTGGCCACTTTGAACGAGGCCGTGTACGGCGGGTGGACGTTCGCTGATCTGAAGGCCGAGCTGGAGCCGTACGGGGCGCAGCCGCGTAAGAGCGACGGCGTCATGACGGTCTCCCGCGAGCGCGTCGAGGACGCGATCCTTGAGCGTCTCGCCGGGATGGAAGACGACTCCGACGATCAGGGAGGCGAGTGAAGGTCAGGGAGTTCTCCCTACCCGCCTCCCTACCCTGCCTCCCTGTACATGACCTGCGGAAACGACAGGGTAGGGAGGCAAGGGAGGACAGGGAGGCAGCCCCTCGGAAAGCCCGGAAACGGGGGTTCGGCCTCCCCCCGCGCCGCCTCCCTCCCCGGGCCTGTGGAGCCCGCTGTCAGACCCGCCGAGTAGCGTGAGTAGTTCGGCCCCCTGCATGGTCCCCGCGACCGAGTAGGGGGCCTTCGCCTCTCCGGTGTGGCGACTGAGGTGTCCGAAAAGAGGCTGTGTACCAAGTACAGAAGCCAGTACTGTACTGAGTACAGAAGTGATCCGTCCCGGCATCGGAGGCCGCATGCCCGCCACACAGGAACCCGCCGTCAACATCGCCCTGCTCACCCGCCCCGACGACGAGCTTCTCCCCCTGCTCTACAAGCGCGACGAACTCACCGCAGAGATCGCCGCCGACCTCGACATCGTGCGCGCCGGCCTCGTACGCCGAGTCGCCGACCACATCGACGTCCCCGGCCTCATCATCAAGAACGCAGCAGAGGGCATGCTGCCCGGCTCCATCGCCGCCCTCCTCGGCGTCACCGAGTCGTACGTCTACCGCGTCCTTCGAGAGCAGAAGGCGAAGCAGTAACAGACTCCAGGCGCCCGTCAGCCATCCGGCGACGGGCGCCTTCACGCGTCCGGCCGCCCCATCCCAGACGTGCCACACGAGTGCCATCACCAGAGAAAGCCGCAGGTCAAACCCAACCCACCGCACCCCTTATGCGGTTGGACCCCTAGGCCGAGGTGGCCTTTCGTCGCCCGCGGCCGCCGCATACGCTGCCGCCCATGGCTGACTTCCTTCAGGTATCCACCGCCACCCCCACCCGCGACCAGGCCGTCGACCTCGCCCGTACGGTCGTCGCCGAACGGCTCGCCGCCGGGGCGCAGATCATCGGCCCGGTCACGTCCGCGTTCTGGCACGACAGAGAGTTCGGCACCGGCGAGGAATGGCAACTGCTGCTGAAGACCACCCGCACCCGGTACCCGGAGCTTGAAGCCCACCTGTTGAAGCATCACCCGTGGCAGAACCCGGAGATCGCCGCCGTGGCGATCGAGGCCGGGTCAAAGGGGTGTCTCGACTGGATCGCCGCGAACACCACGCCCGCCGAGTAGCTCAGCCGCGGGCCTGCTCCAGGACGTCGGCGACCGCAGGTAGCGCCTGGTGCTCGCCGAGCCGCGCCAGCACCGGGGCAAGCCGCTCGCGCGGCCGTACGGACGCCACCCCCGAGGACAGGTCGAGCGCGCGGCCCGTGACCGTGGCCGCCTGCTCGACCTCCCCGGCGGTCAGGTAGGAGTCGGCGAGCCACGACAGGTACAAGGCCTTATCCCGGGCGTGCGAGTCGTCGTACCGGGCGAGCGCGTTCTCGAGAACGGGCACCGCCCGCAGAGGACGCCGCAACTCCGTCCAGCACCGGCCGGACATGATCTGCAACTCGGTCTCGTCGACCCACGCCACCCAATCCGGCTGCGGAGCGCCGTCGACCTCGGCGAGCGCCGTCTTGGCGGCTTCCAGCGCCCGCTCGGTCTCGTCGGCGTTGCCGGCCACCGCGTGAGCCCACGCGAGCCGCTCGTAGAGCAGCGCCCGCACCCCGGGGGCCGCGTCCGGTCCGGCCGTGGCGCACGATCGGGCGGCCGTCTGTACGGCGTCCTGCCGGGCGTTCCGGTCGCCGCCGAGTTCCTGGTACGCCAGGAAGGCCAGCGCGTTCCCGGCGAGCGCCGCATCCCCCGCGTCGACGGCAGCCTTCTGGCTGGCCTCGTACAGGCCGCGCGCCTCGGCATGCCGGCCGCCGTCGAACGCCGCCCACCCGGCCTGCTGCGCCTGCTCGGCGAGCACCGACAACAGCCCGCGGCCGGTCTCCTCCGTGTACGTACGGCGGCGCAGCAGCGACCTGGTGGACTGGTACTCGCCGAGGTAGGTGCGGTAGGTGTCGCCGCCGCCGAGGACGTCGTCGAGGCGCCGCAGCCGTGCCGTGCGCTGCCGCAGCTTCTCAGGGAGGTCGCCGCCGACGCGACCGCCAGCCGCGGGGCGGGAGAGCTCGGGGAGACCGACGGCGAGGCTCGCCACCGCCGAGGTCTTCAGGAACTCCCGGCGCCCCTCGTCGACCGCGTCGGCCGGCGTCTCCCACGGTCGGGCGGCGAGCCCCACCAGGTGGCCCGGGATCCGGAGCGCGTCGGCGATACGCACGATCTTCTCGAACGAGGTGACCTTGCCGTTGCCCTTGGCCAGCGTGCCGACGCGCTCCGGCTTGATGCCGCACTCGGCCGCGATGGCTGAGTAGCTGATGCCGGCCTCGGCGCGGGCGACGTGGAACACGGTGCCGAAGTCGTGGGCGGCGAGGGCGGATCGTACGTCGGGGCGCTCAAGGAGCTCTCGGGGGAGCGCGGTTGGCGGTACGTGACCGGTCATGGGGTGTCCCGCAGCGCTTGGT
>CAMLJW010000391.1 GCA_946480485.1 uncultured Streptomyces sp.
GCGGCCGCGTCTCGGCCTCCTTCGGGCGCGGCGAGTGGTCGGCCGAGGCGGTGATGACGGCCGCGGTCTCCGACGCTGCGGAACCACACGCGGAGCGACACACCGCGTGACCACCACCATCGAAAGGACCCTCGGGGTGGGCCGCGACCGCACCCAGCGGTACGCGCGAGGCCCACGCGGTGGTGTGCCGCCAGGCGCCGTACGTGACGAGGCCTCCGACCAGGGCGACACCCGTACCCAGGAGGGAAGTGGCGAGCGTCGGGGTCAGGTCGTGTCCGTCGAACCAGTCGGGCAGCAGGCCGGTGGTGAGTCCGAGGGCGAGCGACGGGACGGCGAGCACCCACAGCACGGCGTTCATGGCGATGGGCTGCCTGCCGTGGTCGGGGACCTCGGTTCCGTGGCCGCGGAACGCGAGCAGCCACAGGCGCGTCGCGTACGCGGCCGTGAGCATGGCCGTGGCCAGGCCGGCGACGAGAACGATCCAGCCTGCCGCGCCGGGCACGTTCTCGGCGTGGCCGGTGGCGACGTGTTCGGCGACGCCCAGCACGGCTTCCTTGGAGAAGAAGCCGCTGAAGGGCGGGATCGCGGCGAGGGCGAGGAGCGCCACGGTCATCGTCCAGTAGGCGTCGGGGACGCGGGCGCGCAGGTCCTTCATACGGGACATGGCCGCCAGCGAGTTGGTGCCGGCGGCGTGGATGATCACACCCGCGGCGAGGAACAACAGCGCCTTGAAGGCGCCGTGCGCAAGGAGGTGGAAGACGGCGGCGCCGCGGTCGCCGACTGCGAGGGCGCCGGTCATGTAGCCGAGCTGGCCGATCGTCGAGTACGCGAGGACGCGCTTGATGTCGTCCTGGGCGAGCGCGGCGAGCGCCGAACCGGCCATCGTGACGGCGGCCATGACGGCGAGGATGACCAGCGCGGCCGAGGAGGCGGCGAAGACCGGGAGGAGCCGGGCGATGAAGTAGACGCCGGCGGCGACCATCGTCGCGGCGTGGATCAACGCGGAGACGGGTGTGGGGCCCGCCATCGCGTCGGGGAGCCAGGTATGCAGTGGGAACTGCGCCGACTTGCCCGCCACGCCGGCCAGGAGCAGCAGGGCGATCAGTGTCGGATGGTCGAGTCCGCCGCTCGCGACGGTTCCCAGGACCTTCGTGATGCGGAAGGACCCGGCGTCGGCGGCGAGCGCGAACAGACCGATCAGGAAGGGGACGTCGCCGAGCTTGGTGACCAGGAAGGCCTTGATCGAGGCGGCACGGGCCTCGGGGGTCTCCCAGTAGTGGCCGACGAGGAAATACGAGCAGATACCCATGATCTCCCAGCCGACCAGCAGCACCATCAGGTCGCCGGAATAGACGACGAGCAGCATCGCGGAGGTGAACAGGGAGACGAGAGCGGCGTACGAGGGGTAGCGCGGGTCGTCGCGCAGATAGCCCGTCGAGTAGATCTGCACGCAGGACGCGACCAGGAGGACCAGGACGGCGACGAGGGCGGCGAAGCCGTCGATGTGGAGGGCGAGTTCGATGGGGACCGAGCCGGTGGGGGTGAGCTCGGTGGCGGCGTCGACGGCTTGGTCACCGCCCTGGCGTACGGCGACGAGGACGGCGAGCGCCAGTGCGGCCACCGAGGGCAGGACGGCCAGGGGACGGACGAAGCCGGGAACCGTGCGGCCCAGGAGCAGGCCGACCGCGGCGCCCAGGAACGGCAGGAGGGGGACGAGGACGGCGAGAGTCGTGGTGGTCACGCGGTGGCCTCAGTCTTCTCGGCCGACGCGGGCGCGGCGGATTCGGGGCCGTCGCCGGTCTCGTCGGTCTCGGCGGTGTCGCGGAGCTTGTCGATGTCCGAGGTGCCGCTGTTGCGGTGGACGGCGAGGACGATCGCCAGGCCGATGCCGATCTCAGCGGCGGCGATGGCGATGGTGAACAGGGTCAGGGCCTGGCCGGAGTGCAGCGTGTCCCGGGCGGTCTTGCTGAGCCAGGCGTCGAAGGCGACCAGGTTGAGGTTGACGGCGTTGAGCATCAGCTCGACGGACATCAGGACCAGGATCGCGTTGCGGCGAGCGAGGACTCCGTACAGGCCTGTGCAGAAGAGGAGGGCGGAGAGCACGGCGGGATAGGCGAGGTGCATCAGCGGGCACCTTCCTTGCGTTCCTTGCGCGAGGACTGCCCGTCGGACGTCGCGTTGGGCGCAGGCTGTTTGGTGGGCGACTCCTTGGCCGAGGGCTGTGTGCCCGAGGGCTGTGTGCCCGAGGGCTGTGTGCCCGACGGCTGCTTGCCGGGTGCTGTCCTGCTCGCGGGGCCGTTGTCGGCGGCCGCCTTGCGGGAGAGGACGATCGCCCCGACCAGAGCGGCGAGCAGCAGGACCGAGAGGGCCTCGAAGGGGAGTACCCAGCTCTGGAAGAGGCTCGCACCGGTGACCGCGGTGGAGCCGGCGGCGGCACCGTCCAGGTCGATCCAGGTCGTCCGGAAGGCATCGACGACGACCCAGACGAGGGCGCCGCCCGCGGCGACCGCCACGGTCAGGGCGGCCCAGCGGTTGCCGGAGTCGGCGTCCGGAGAGCGGCCGATGGGGGCCTTGGTGAGCATCAGACCGAAGAGGAGGAGCACAACGACGGAACCGACGTAGATGAGGACCTGCGCCCAGGCGATGAACTCGGCGGTGAGCAGGAGGTATTCGACGGCGAGGCCGCCGAGTGTCACGACCAGCCACAGGGCGGCGTGCACCAGTTGCCTGGTGGTGACGGTGACGACGGCGGCGCCAAGGGTGACGAGGCCGACGAGGAGAAAGGCGATCTCGACGCCGGTCGGGGAGAGGAAGCCGTGGGTTTCGGCGGTGGTCGTCGCCTGCGTTGCCGTGGCTGCGGCTCTGGCTGTCGCTGTGGCTACTGCGAGGCTCACGAAGCGCCTCCCTCGGGCTCGTTCCGGCCGGAAGCCGCTGGGCCGGGCCCGCCGGAAGCCTCCGGCACGGCCTGCCCTGTCGGCCCGGTGGCCGGAGGCTGGGCCTGGGCTGCCTGTTCGGCGGCGAGCTTGTCGGCGGCCTTGCGGGCGGCGGCGATCTCCTTGGGTTCCTCGGCGCCGGGGTCGAGGGCGGGTGGGGCCGGGACGGTCCACATCCACTCGCGGAGCTTGTCGCGTTCGTGCGTGAGTTCGTGGATGTCGGTCTCCGCGTACTCGAATTCCGGGGACCAGAACAGCGCGTCGAAAGGACACACCTCGATGCAGATACCGCAGTACATGCACAGGGCGAAGTCGATGGCGAAGCGGTCGAGCACGTTGCGGCTTCGCTCGCGGCCGCCGGGAGCGGCGGGCGGGACCGTCTCCTTGTGGGAGTCGATGTAGATGCACCAGTCCGGGCACTCGCGGGCGCACAGCATGCAAACCGTGCAGTTCTCCTCGAAGAGGCCGATGACGCCGCGGGTACGGGGCGGGAGTTCGGGCTGGGCGTCCGGGTACTGCTTGGTGACGGTCTTCTTCGTCATCGTGCGCAGGGTGACGGCCAGGCCCTTGGCGAGTCCGGAGCCGGGAATACGGGGCCGGGTGGGCGGGGGAGAACTGCGCCCGGTGGGCGGGAGAGACTCAGCCATGGCTACTGGATCACCACCTTGACGATGCCGGTGAGGGCGATCTGGGCGAGGGAGAGGGGCACGAGGAGGGTCCAGGAGAACTTCTGGAGCTGATCCTCACGAAGGCGGGGGTAGGTGACACGGATCCAGATCACGATGAAGGCGAGGATCGCGGTCTTCAGCAAAGTCCAGACCCAGCCGAGGCCGTCGGCACCCCACGGGCCGTGCCAGCCACCCAGGAACAGGACGGTGGTCAGACCGCACAGCACGATGATTCCGGCGTACTCGGCGAGGAGGAAGAGGGCGAAGCGCAGGCCGGTGTACTCGGTGTACGCCCCGAAGATGATCTCCGAGTCGGCGACGGGCATGTCGAAGGGAGGCCGCTGGAGTTCGGCGAGACCGGCCACGAAGAAGACGATCGCGCCGACTATCTGCCAGGGCAGCCACCACCACTCGAAGGCGTCGACGATGCCGGGGAGCGAGACCGTACCCGCCGCCATCGCCACCGAGGCGGCAGTGAGCAGCATGGGCAGTTCGTACGCGAGGAGTTGGGCGGCGGTGCGCAGGCCGCCGAGGAGGGAGAACTTGTTGGCCGAGGCCCAGCCCGCCATGAGAGAGCCGAGAACGCCCACGCCCATCACGGCGAGGACGAAGAAGATGCCCGCGTCGATGACCTCGCCGACGGCGCCCTCGCCCGGGCCGATGGGAATGGCAAGGAGTACGAGGAGGTACGGGAGGAGGGCGACGGCGGGGGCCAGCTGAAAGATACGGCGGTCCGCGCCCGCCGGGACGACGTCTTCCTTCTGGGCGAACTTCACGCCGTCCGCGACGAGTTGGGCCCAGCCGTGGAAGCCGCCCGCGTACATGGGGCCGAGGCGGCCCTGCATGTGGGCCATCACCTTGTGCTCCGTCTGACCGACTATCAGCGGAAAGGTGAGGAACACGACGAAGACGATCAGGAGTCGCAGGGTGACATCGAGCACGTCGTTCACCGCGGGCCTCCTGGGGTGTGGTCGTCGGGGGTTGCAGTGTCGTCGTCGGGGGTTGGGGAATGGTCGGCGGGGGTCGGGGAATGGTCAGGGTTGTCGGCGGTGGGGCGGGCTTCGGAGGTCGCGACGGGTTCCGCGGCCTTGAGATCCTCGGGTTCGTCGGCCGGTTGCCGCTCGGGCGACGGCGGGCCCTCGGTGGACGGTTTCTGCTCGGTGTCCTCGTAGGCGGGGCGCGCGTGGTGCCAGGGGGCGTCCGTGCTGCGGGGGCGCGCCGGGCGGGGGTACTGGTCACCACGGGGGTGCTCGTCGCCACGGGGGTGCTCGTCGCCGGGCCCATCGGCCGGTGCCGCCGGTACGGTGGGTGCAGCGGGTGCGGTGGCTGCAGCGGGTGTCTCACGCTGCGATGCCGAGCCTTCGCCGGCGGTGCGGGCGCGACGTGGGGACGTGGGCGTTTCTTCGGTATCCGAGGCCGCCTCGGCTCCCTTTGTCCGCTGGGTCGCCGAGCCCTCGCTCGCACTGCGAGCCCGGCGCGGCGCGGGCCTGACCTCCCCGGCTGCACCCGCAGCGGGTGCGCCCCCCGC
>CAMLJW010000392.1 GCA_946480485.1 uncultured Streptomyces sp.
TCGACTCAATGAATCATCCAGTATGCCTGACTCGATCTACTTTGACAGAGAGGGGTGGGAGGAATGGGTACGCCACGCCTCGGAACCTGAGGGGCCAGGGGTCTTTGTTATCCGTGCCGAGCCAGAGCGCTGCCCATCTGCACTCGTGTGACATGGTTGAAGCGGCAGCTGACCGGCGTGTGGATGCAGCCTTCGACCCCCACCGTCGAGGGAGATCTCCAGGCGGGCCTCAGTGCCGTCGGGAGTCGGCGGGAGCATGGGACGTGCTCTGCGGGATGAGACTGCGATGGCGCCACTGAGTCCTGCAGACTCGGCTGCATCAGGACGGCCGGACCACAGGACGCTGCTGACGGAACCAGCGGGGCCGGTTCATCTGAGGGCTTCCCTCAGCAGGTACCTGCAACGCGGGACCGAAGGCGTTGAAACCGGGCCATGTCCTGTTTTCCAGCGGGCTGTACAACGAAGTGGATGTGGGCGGGGACTCCGCCAGCATGCGACCAGAGGCACACATACACCTGATCCGGGGTCATCACCTCGGTGACGGCGGCGCTCATCCTCTGCAGCAGTGGCCCCAGCTCGCTGGACTCCTGCGCCGTCAATTCGGCGACGTGCACGACATGCCGAGCCGGCCTCCACGGAGCAGATCAGTTCGTCCGCGTCATCGGGCTCCAGACCGGCGGCCGCGAGGACCGCGAAGATCCGCATCCGGGCGTTGACCGCCATCGTCTGATAGTCACTCATCCGCCGACGCGGGTCAGAGCTGAACTTGTGCATCGCTCCGCCCTCTCCATGCGTGGTCATCGTCCCGACCCTTCCTCCGCCGCCCAATCCAGTCCGAGGTCGGCCAGCTGCTGGAGACTGCCGGCGCTCAGCTTTCCGCGCCTGCTTTTGCTGTTCGACAGAAATACACCCAGCTCCACTTCGTGCTCCAGGCCGTCGGCCACTATCGTCTCTACGTGGGTACTGGGGGGCCGTCAAGGAGCCGGTGCGGGCCTTGTACTGCACCCCAGGGCCGCACCCCCCGCTCGAACGCCCCAGTGCCGCCCATGGTGACGGGGGACCGGGGCCGGATGCCGAGCTGCTCCAGGAGTTCGCATTGCCGGTCCGTCAGACTGTGCCAGTTGGTGTGCTGTTGCTGTCGGGCGAGCCATCGGCCGATGTCCATGCCGTGGACGGTGACGCCGGGTTCGATGTAGGCGAGGGTGCTCTCTTCGACGAGCATCTCCCGTACGGCAGCGTAGTGGCGTTGCCAGTCAGCCGGCCATGCCGGGTTCCAGTGGGGCGTCGACGGCCTCCAGTGCGGCCGTCCACTCGGGGTGGCCGTCCAGCGCACCCGGACGGCGCGAATTGCTGAGCCACTGCCCTACGGGCCTGGACAAGGCCACTGCCGACCTCGGAGCGCAAAGGCTCCAGTGTTCCTCGTAGTACGCCACAGCCGGTTCCACAGCTTGTACAGGTTGTTCTTCTCATCCTGCTCAAACTCCGCTAACGACTGCCCGTCCACCCCAGCCGCTCCCCTGTGGGCCTTGACCTTCAGGTATGCGTTCCAGACCAGCCGTTTCGGAATGTCAAACGACTTGCCCGCTGCTCTTGTCTCGACCATCCGACTCCTCCCATCTCTGGTTGATCGCCGATCAACACCCAACAACACGTCCCCTTCGCTCCGCCTCTATTACGGAGGTTTCAGCACTACTACGGGACGTTCCGCCCTCCCGACGCGCGACTGGTACTCCGGCTCTCATGACTCTTCGCCACTTGCGCCTCTCCCTCTTGCAAGCCACGTCAACCCGTGGATCGCAGTTTCGCTGTCAAGGAGTTCTCCAGTTCCGTTGTGAAGCCCGGACTGAGCTCGCGCCATTTTCATGCCGGACACCGCCAGACCAGTAGACAGGTTCCCGTCTGGCTTGTCCCAGGACAGCCTTGAGGCCCTGGTTTTGATGTCGTGTAAGCTTTACGACACGTCATCAGCGGTTCACTTGCGTTCGCCTTCTCAGCCCATACCTGCCGCATTCAGTACGGATTTTCCATGACGCTCACCACCACGGCTCATACACCGCAGCAGCTCATGGTGGTATGTCACCTGCGCCTGCACGCCGATACCGAAGGACCTATCTTCATCTCCACAACAGCATGGCGATTGTTCGACTTCCGTCTTCTACATCAGAACCTCACAATCACCTTCTGGACACACCAACGCCGTCGCCGAGGCGACGAACTCGACCCTGAAGGTCGAGTACATCCACCGCCATCGATTCAGGACGCGGGCTAAGGCCTGCATCAAGATCGCGACCTGCATCACCGACTGGTACAACCCACGCCGCAGGCACTCGGCCTGCGACTGGCTCTCACCCATCGACTATGCGAACCGACACCACATCAGAGAACAGCAGCCCCAGGCCGCTTAACGAATCCCTCCACACTCAGAGGGGATGGACAGATGCCCTCGTGGTGTGCTGCGATGGTCTGAAGGGGCTGCCCGAGGCGATCAAGTCGGTCTGGCCATCGGCCGTCACGCAGCTCTGCATCGTTCACTTGATCAGGTGGCGCTGAAGTACGTGAACTCCACCGACCGTAAGAAGGTCGCCGCGGCGCTGAAGCCGGTCTATACGCCCTGGGCGTCCACGTAACCAATCATCCCGACCAGCCCACCGCCTGCCCCTGCTCCACCACCGAGGATTTTCAAGAGAGTCCTCACGGTCCGCGTCAGCCTCTATATCTGCCGCTGCTGTTCTGCCTCTCGCGTGCCCCTCACAGGGCTCATCGTCGTGGTTGGCCGCTGTTGGCGCACCGGGTCAGGATTCCGTGCCGCGAAGTATGACACCGAAGGAGCAGTCTCATGAGTGAAACTGAGTCCATGATGCACAGCGAGGAAAAGGGCACTATTGATCTTACGGTACCCAAGGATGAGGTGGTGAAGGAATTTCGCCATAAGATTAGCAGTCTCATTTCCGATGCCGGAGCACTTCCCGTGATCGGCGCCATTCACGAAAAGAGGCCCGCTAATATTGTCCTGACACCTTCTGGCATAGCGTTTTCGATCGATATTTGGGGTAAGTATGCCGACCTGGAGGTGGTCGGGAGTGTGACCCTGTCGGTGTCTGACGGTCATGTGAAGGTGAATGTCCCCTTTTTACACCTCAGGCCGTACAACCTGAACTGGAGGTTGGTGCTTGCATCCATCGCCATACCTTCGTCGGTCATGTTCGCTCTGCAGAAAGGCATCGAATCTACGCTTTCTTCTGCGGCGATCAAAGCGATAGAGCATGCCGTAAATACGGAACTACATAAGAAATTGGGAGATCAGGTGCGAGTGGATTCCATTAAGGTGGACTCCGATGGCATAACGATACGGTTGCGCAGTGCTTGATTACTACTTTCAGCGGTTCCGGCTGTCAGCGTCCGCGCTGGAGGGCTGTTCAGAAACCCGGGCGTTCTTGTCAACGTGATGGCCAGGAGCTGGACCGCTCCCTTCGATATGCGTGTGGGATTTCATTTCCGGCATGCATAGAGAGGGCAGGGCCCCGGGGAGAATCCCGTCGCTCCCGGTTTGACCGGTTGATCATCGATGCCCGGGCATGAGACGAGCACGGCTTTTGTGGATCATGGAGTTCTCTACGCTCCCAGATCAGCAAGGCTGCCGTGCTCGTCGCTCCATCCTCGCTCATGTCCGTGTCCCTGGGCACGTCGCCCTGCTCGTCCACCGGTGCGGTCGGGGAGGCGTCGGCGGACGGACTGCTCCAGGCGCTGACCAAGGTGCCCGCCCCGCGGGATCCGCGGGGCGTTCGATACCGGATGGCCACGCTGCTTACGATCGGGGTATGCGCAATGACGGCGGCCGGGCACAACTCCCTGGTTGCGATCGCGGAATGGGTCCCCGGCGGTGCGATCAGGAGGCGCTGGCCCGTCTGGGCTGCCCGTTCGATCCGTTCGCCGGCCAGTATCGGGCTCCGGGCGAGCGGACCTTGCGGGACGCCTTCGCCAAAGTGGATCCTGGCGCGCTGACCGCCGCGGGTTTCGCCCGGCTCGCCGCGCTGGCGTCGCCCGCCGCCGGACCGCTGAGCCCTGGTGGTGTCCGCGAACGCGAACAGCGCCGAGCCGCCGTGTATGCCCCGGACCCGGGCCGGCTGAGGCGGCGGGCGTTCGCCGTGGACGGCAAGTGCCTGCGCGGAGCCGTCCGTGCCGACGGCAGCCAGATGTTCGTTGTGACCGCCGTCCGACACGACGATGCGCTGACCGCCGCCCTGCGCGAGATCGGCGCGAAGACCAACGAGATCCCCGAGTTCGCCCCGCTCCTGGACGCCATCGACGACACGGACCTGCACGAGGCCGTGATCACGGTGGGACGCGATGCACGCGCAGAAGGACCACGCCCGCTACCTCGTTGAAGACCGTCACGCGCACGCACCTGCTGTCGGTAAGGAAGACCGCCCCTTTGAAGTGCCCTTCGGGCACGGGCCGTACATCCCGCCCTCCGGACGGGGCGCTACGCGCAGGGCCCCTCAAAAGGCGCTACGCGCCTGCCGCCCGCCCCCTGCGGGGCAAAGGGGCGCGCTGCGCGCGCATGAGGTTCGGCTGGACCGCCTCACCGAACCCGTCCCGGCCACCACTTAGCCCGTGGCGGGGGAGCGGCCCAAGATCCCAGGGCCTACACGCACACCAGTGCGATGCCCCAGCTCAGAGCCACGACATCGCACTCAAGTGCGTGTAGGCCCTGGGAAGCGATGCCCCTGGCCCGGACAACGAAAGACCCCGGGCCACCCAGCGCGCCCGGGGTCCTGTCCGCCGACGTCACACCGCCCCCAACTCCATTCCACGGACGGCGTTTTGACCTGGCGCACTTACCAGTCGTCGGGTGCGCTGCCCACCCACGCGTTCGGCTGTCCCTCGCTGTTGCGGCCCCAGTGCGGTGCCTCCATCGACACCTCGTGACCGTCGTCCAGGACACAGATCCGTCCCCAGCGGCCGTGCTTGCCCGGACAGATCCCGGTGAGCAGGGCCGCGTCGCCGTCGCGCACGGCGTGGTCGTAGCGGTCCTGGAACGGCTGGAGGTGGGCACGCACCTCCATGCCGAGCTGCGTCTCAGCCGCCTCGACCTGTGCCCTCGCCTCTTGCACTCCAGGGTCGGACAG
>CAMLJW010000393.1 GCA_946480485.1 uncultured Streptomyces sp.
GGAGCATGCGGACCAGCGCGCGCTGGGTGTTGCCGCGCACGATCGAGTCGTCGACGACCACCAGGCGCTTGCCCTTGATGACTTCCTTCAGCGGGTTCAGCTTCAGGCGGATACCGAGCTGGCGGATCGTCTGGGAGGGCTGGATGAACGTACGTCCGACGTACGCGTTCTTCACCAGGCCGGCGCCGAACGGGATGCCGGAGGCCTCCGCGTAACCGATGGCGGCGGGCGTACCCGACTCCGGGGTCGCTATGACCAGGTCGGCCTCAGCGGGAGCTTCCTTGGCGAGGCGGCGGCCCATCTCCACGCGGGAGAGATAGACGTTGCGGCCGGCGATGTCGGTGTCCGGGCGGGCCAGATACACGTACTCGAAGACACAGCCCTTGGGCTTCGCTTCCGCGAATCGCGACGTACGCAGACCGTTCTCGTCGATGGCGACGAACTCGCCCGGCTCGACCTCGCGGACGTAGCTGGCGCCGCAGATGTCGAGGGCCGCCGACTCGGAGGCGACCACCCAGCCGCGCTCCAGGCGGCCGAGGACCAGCGGGCGGATGCCCTGCGGGTCGCGGGCCGCGTACAGCGTGTGCTCGTCCATGAAGGTGAGGCTGAAGGCGCCCTTGACCTGCGGGAGGACCCGGGCGGCGGCCTCCTCGATGGTCAGGGGCTTGTCGAACTCGTCGACCTGGCCGGCCAGCAGCGCCGTGATCAGATCGGTGTCGTTGGTCGCGGCGACCTGCGAAGAGCGCCCGTTCTGCGGCGGGAGGTCGGCGGCCATCTCGGCGAGTTGGGCCGTGTTGACCAGGTTGCCGTTGTGGCCGAGCGCGATGGAACCGTGCGCCGTCGCACGGAACGTGGGCTGGGCGTTCTCCCAGACGGACGCGCCGGTGGTCGAGTAGCGGGCGTGACCGACCGCGATATGACCCTGGAGGGAACCGAGGGAGGTCTCGTCGAAGACCTGGGACACCAGGCCCATGTCCTTGAAGACGAGGATCTGGGAGCCGTTGCTGACCGCAATTCCGGCGGATTCCTGGCCCCGATGCTGGAGGGCGTAGAGCCCGAAGTATGTGAGCTTCGCGACCTCTTCACCCGGAGCCCAGACACCGAAGACGCCGCAGGCGTCTTGAGGGCCCTTCTCACCGGGGAGCAGGTCGTGGTTGAGTCGTCCGTCACCACGTGGCACGCCACCGAGTGTAGGCGAGGTCGACCACTGGTCCGAATTGGGGATACGGGGGCGATACGGGGGCGCTGTTGATCACTTGGCGGCGACAGCTGCGAGGCCTGTGCCGTTTTCGCTGGTCAGCGTGAGGGAGCGGTGCTTCAACACGTAGGTCACCGATCCATCGAAGATCTTGAGCAGGGCCCTTTCGGTGTCCATGAGTGAGGCGGAGCACATCATTCGGGTGGTGGACGGCGACCCCAGAGTGATATGCCCGTCGCTGACCGTCGCCTTCGCCGACACCCTGTTGCAGCCCAGCTGACCCTGGACGGTCCCCTTCTCGTCGAAGGTGAGGTGGGCCTTGCCCTCGGCCACGGCGGCCAGCGGGGTCATCGCATCGCCCTTCACGCGGCCGGTGACGTTCCACTTCGTGCCCTGGAGCTTGGCCGGCTCCTCCGCGGTGAGCTGCACGGTGTGCCCGTCCTGGGTGGTGAGCGTCAGCTCGTCACCGTTGGCCTCGACCTTGATCGTGCCGTCGAAGAGCGCGTCGGAAAGGATGGACTCGAACTCCATCGGCTGCTTCTCGCAGGCCATCCCGGTCTTGTGGAAGTCGGAGCCGACCTCGATCGTGTCGCCCTTGACCTCGGCACTCCCCCCGAAATGGTTGCAGCCGTAGTTGCCGCCCACCTTTCCGTCCTCGCCGAACTCGACGTGGGCGCCGGCCGGGGCATCGTGCTTGGCCCCGTCGACGGTCACGCTCTCCACTTTCCAGTGCTTGCCTGTTATCCGGGGCTGCGGGCGGGCGCCGACGGAATCGGAACCGGATCCGGTTCGATCGGCACCGCTCTCCGTGCCGCAGGCCGCAGTGGCGAGCAGCCCGGTGACCGCCAGGACGCTGAGAGTCAGACGCTGCGTTCGCATGCCGCTTGGACGGGACGGATGGGGTAGTTGGTTCCCTCTACGGCGGGAGGGCACGTTCCCCTTGTCGCCCCGTCCTCACGGCTCAGCGCATCAGGGGAAGCAGTCCGCCCAGGTCGGCCCGCTCGCCGCTCGCGCTGACCTTGGCTTCGGCCACGGCGGTCCGCCACTGCGTACGCCCGGTCGCGAGCCGGAGCCAGGTCAGCGGGTCGGTCTCGACGACGTTCGGCGGTGTGCCGCGGGTGTGGCGTGGTCCCTCGACACACTGCACGACCGCGTACGGCGGGACGCGGACCTCCGTGGAGCCGCCGGGCGCCTTGGCGGCGAGCGCGTCGGCGAGCAGGCGGGTACAGGCAGCGAGCGCCTGGCGGTCGTACGGGATGTCGAGGCCTGCTGCGGCGGCGTTCAGGTCGTCGGTGTGGACGACGAGTTCCACGGTGCGGGTGACAAGGTAGTCGGCGAGGGTCATGGCCCCGGTGCGCGTGGCGAGCAGCCGCTCGTCGGGGGCCGTGGCCAGGCGCTCGGTGAGCCGCTGTTCGACGCGGGCGTACAGCGCTTCGATGTCGGGGTTGCGCTCGGCGAGCTCCCGGGTGGCCTCGTCGATGTCGCCTGCTCGCACGGCCGTGGCGAAGGGCCAGTCGAGCAGGGTGAGCTGCGCCTTCGCCGGCTCCTCGCGATCAAGGTTCCGGCTGACGCTCTCGACGGCCATGGTCACGTGCGCGGCCAGCTCCCGCACGGTCCACTCCCCCAGGCGCGTGGGGCACGCGAGCTGCTCGGTGGTGAGGGCGCGGACGGCTTTCCGTACGTTTCCGAACTGGGCGTGAACCGCTGCGCGGATCTTGGCCGGGTGGTAAGTGCGGGGGCGCTTCTTGGGCGGGGGCATGGTGGGGAGGGTATTCGCTGCCCGGTGCCTCGGCGGTTTGGCCGCCGCCCCGCGACGGTGGAGCCGGTCCGGCTCGGGGTGAGCACCACCTCTTCCCCCAGGGGACTTCCCCCCCAGTCAATCGCCCATGCCGGGCACACCGCGACGAAGCCCCCCACCTGGAAGGGCGGGGGGCTTCGGACAGCCGCAGTCAGGCCTGTGCGTCAGGCCAGCAGCGCCGGGATCGTCCCCTCGTGCGACGTGCGCAGCTCCTCCAGGGAGAGGGCGAACTCGCCCTGGACCTCCACCGAGTCCCCGTCCACGACACCGATGCGGATGGCGGGCAGGCCCCGCGCGCCGCACATGTCGTTGAAGCGGAGCTCTTCGGAGCGGGGGACGGCTACCAGCGCGCGCCCCGCCGACTCCGAGAAGAGGAAGGTGAAGGCGTCCAGGCCGTCCGGCACGACCAGGCGGGCGCCCTTGCGGCCGAGCAGGGCCGACTCCACCACGGCCTGGACGAGGCCGCCGTCGGACAGGTCGTGCGCGGAGTCGATCATCCCGTCGCGGGAGGCGGAGATGAGGATCTCGGCCAGGAGGCGCTCGCGCTCCAGGTCCACCTGGGGCGGCAGGCCGCCCAGGTGGTCGTGGATCACCTGTGACCAGGCCGAACCGCCGAACTCCTCACGCGTGTCGCCGAGGACGTAGAGCAGCTGGCCCTCCTCCTGGAAGGCCACCGGCGTACGGCGGGCCACGTCATCGATCACACCGAGTACGGCCACGACCGGGGTCGGGTGAATCGCCGCCTCGCCCGTCTGGTTGTAGAGCGAGACGTTGCCGCCGGTCACCGGCGTGCCCAGCTGCTGGCAGGCGTCGGCCAGACCACGAATGGCCTCCGCGAACTGCCACATCACCGCCGGGTCCTCAGGCGAGCCGAAGTTCAGGCAGTCGGAGACGGCGAGCGGCTTGGCGCCGGTCGTCGCCACATTGCGGTACGCCTCCGCGAGGGCGAGCTGCGCGCCCGCGTAGGGGTCGAGCTTCGCGTAGCGGCCGTTGCCGTCCGTCGCGATGGCGACGCCGAGGCCGCTCGACTCGTCGATGCGGATCATTCCCGAGTCCTCGGGCTGCGCCAGCACGGTGTTGCCCTGCACGAAGTGGTCGTACTGGGAGGTGATCCAGGACTTGGAGGCCTGGTTGGGAGACGAGACGAGCTTGAGGACCTGGTCCTTCAGTTCGTCGGCGGTGGCCGGGCGCGGGAGCTTGTTCGCGTCGTCCGCCTGCAGCTCGTCCTGCCAGGACGGACGGGCGTACGGCCGCTCGTAGACCGGGCCGTCGTGGGCGACCGTGCGCGGGTCGACGTCGACGATCTTGCCGCCGTGCCAGTAGATTTCCAGCCGGTCGCCGTCCGTCACCTCGCCGATGACCGTGGCGATGACGTCCCACTTCTCGCAGATCGCGAGGAACCGGTCGACCTTCTCCGGCTCGACGACAGCGCACATGCGTTCCTGCGACTCACTCATGAGGATTTCCTCAGGAGAGAGGGTCGAGTCGCGCAGGGGTACGTCGTCGAGGACCACGCGCATGCCACCGGAGCCGTTGGACGCCAGCTCGGAGGTGGCGCAGGTCAGGCCCGCCGCACCAAGGTCCTGGATGCCGACGACCAGCTTCTCGGCGAAGGCCTCGAGCGTGCACTCGATGAGCAGCTTCTCCTGGAAGGGGTCACCGACCTGCACGGCGGGGCGCTTCGACGGCTTGGCGTCGTCAAAGGTCTCGGAGGCGAGGATGGAGGCACCGCCGATGCCGTCGCCGCCCGTACGGGCCCCGTACAGGATGACCTTGTTGCCCGCGCCGGACGCCTTTGCGAGGTGGATGTCCTCGTGCCTCATGACACCGATGGCACCAGCGTTGACCAGTGGGTTTCCCTGGTAGCAGGCGTCGAAGACGACCTCGCCGCCGATGTTGGGCAGGCCCAGGCAGTTGCCGTAGCCGCCGATGCCGGCGACGACGCCGGGCAGTACGCGCTTGGTGTCGGGGTGGTCCGCCGCGCCGAAGCGCAGCGGGTCGACCACGGCGACCGGCCTGGCGCCCATCGCGATGATGTCGCGCACGATGCCGCCGACGCCGGTGGCCGCGCCCTGGTAGGGCTCGACGTA
>CAMLJW010000394.1 GCA_946480485.1 uncultured Streptomyces sp.
ATGGCAGTGCTGTGCGTCATCTTCGGCATCGTCCTCGCGATGAGCCAAGCGGTGGTGGCCCGCCATCGCGCGGTCGGGGCGGCCGACTTGGCGGCGCTCGCGGCGGCGGACCACTGGATGGAGGGTGGTCCGGTGGCGTGCGCCCAGGCGGACCGGGTGGCCCGGGCCCAGGGCACCCGGATCGTGCAATGCGCCGTCTACGGCGAGGTCTCGGTCGTCAGGGTCGCGGCGGGGCAAGGGCCATTCACCGCCGAGGTCAGAGCGCGAGCAGGGCCTGCGGGCCCGGTGGCGCCGGTCGGGCCTGCCAAGTCCGTAACGCCAGTCGGGCCTTGAGGGCCGGGGGCCAGTGGCTCCGTCCCGCTCCGCGGGTGGAGCTCCCGAGCTCGTAAACGGCGACCCGAACAGGAGGTGATGCGGTAGCCCAGGGGCCGTTCGTCGGTGGGAACGCCCGGCGCCCTCCGAAGCCGAGGGGCGCCGCCCTAACCCTGCGCCCCCTCGCCACCGGTGCTCCCCACCACCGGCGCATCCCCCAGCTCCCCCTGCTCCGCCGGCCCCTCCGGAGCCCCTCGCAGCAGCACCGTCAGCAGCCGCACCGCTCCTCGTTTGTGCAGTGGGTCGTTGCCGTTGCCGCACTTGGGGGACTGGATGCAGGAGGGGCAGCCGGCCTCGCACTCGCAGGAGGCGATGGCCTGGCGGGTCGCGGTGAGCCACTCGCGGGCCGTGTGGAAGGCGCGTTCCGCGAAGCCCGCTCCGCCCGGGTGGCCGTCGTACACGAAGACCGTGGGAAGGAGGGTGTCCGGGTGCAGCGGGATGGAGACGCCGCCGATGTCCCAGCGGTCGCAGGTGGCGAAAAGGGGCAGCATGCCGATCGAGGCGTGCTCGGCGGCGTGTAGGGCGCCGCCCAGGATCTCGGGGTTCACGCGGGCGGCGTCGAGCTGGTCACCGGTGACCGTCCACCACACGGCGCGCGTGCGGAGCGTACGAGGAGGGAGGTCGAGTTTCGTCTCGCCCAGTACTTCACCGGTGATGACACGACGACGCAGGAAGGAGACGACTTGGTTGGTGACCTCGACGGAGCCGTAGCACAACCGGCCCTCGCCCCAAGGGACTTCGATGTCCTTCTCCAGGACGGAGACGGCCGTGGTGTCACGGGCGACCGTCGAATACGGCGGGTTGGCCTCCTCGACCAGGGCCACTGAGGCCTCGAGGTCCAGTTCCTTCACCAGGTACGTAAGGCCCTGGTGGAGGTGGACCGCCCCCTCGTGGACGCTGGTGTGCGCGGCCGAGGCATCGACCGTGCCCAGCAGCCGCCCCGAAGCGGCCTCGACGACCTGCACCGGGCTACCGCCCCCGCCGCGGATGTCCGTGAGGTCGACGGCCCGCTCCCGGCGCGTCCAGTGCCACGCCTTGGTACGACGGCGCAGTAGCTTCGCGGCCTCCAGCTGCGGCAGCAGACCGGTGCAAGCCGGGCCGAAGAGCGACAGGTCGTCGTCGGTCAGGGGCAGCTCGGCGGCCGCGGCGCACAGGTGCGGCGCGAGGACGTACGGGTTGTCGGGGTCGAGGACGGTGGACTCCACCGGCTGGTCGAACAGGGCCTTTGGGTGGTGCACGAGGAACGTGTCCAGGGGGTCGTCGCGGGCCACCAGGACCGCCAGTGCGCCCTGCCCCGAGCGTCCCGCACGGCCGGCCTGCTGCCACAGCGAGGCCCTCGTGCCCGGATAGCCCGCGATGATGACGGCGTCCAACCCGGAGACGTCGATGCCGAGTTCGAGGGCGGTGGTCGCGGCGAGGCCGACGAGATCGCCGGAGTGGAGTGCCTGTTCGAGGGCGCGGCGTTCCTCTGGGAGGTAGCCGCCCCGGTAGGCGGCCACGCGCCGGGCCAGAGAGCGGGCGCCCGCGGCGTCAGCTGATGTCCTTGCTGCCAGCCTTTCCTGGGCGATCACCGAAATCAGCTCGGCACCCCGGCGGGAGCGTACGAAGGCGACGGTCCGTACGTCCTGCAGGACCAGGTCGGTCAGGAGGTCGGCGGTCTCCGCTGTCGCCGTACGACGGACGGGAGCGCCCTTCTCGCCGTGGAGTTCGGTGAGCGGCGGCTCCCAGAGAGCGAACACCAGTTCACCGCGTGGTGAGGCGTCGTCCGCGACCTCGACGACAGGGAGGCCGGTCAGACGTCGAGCGGCCACCGAGGGCTCGGCGGCGGTCGCGGAGGCCAGCAGGAAGACCGGCGATGCGCCGTAGCGCGCGCACAGGCGGCGCAGCCGGCGCAGCACCTGGGCGACATGAGACCCGAAGACGCCGCGATAGGTGTGGCACTCGTCGATGACGACGTAGCGCAGAGCGCGCAGGAAGGAGGACCAGCGGGGGTGGGAGGGCAGTATGCCCCGGTGCAGCATGTCAGGGTTGGTCAGCACGTAATTGGCGTACTGGCGCACCCACTCGCGCTCCTCGACGGGCGTGTCGCCGTCGTAGACCGCGGGACGGACCGCGTTGCCGAGCGGATGTGAAAGTTCCTTCACGGCTCGGCACTGGTCCGCCGCGAGGGCCTTGGTCGGGGCCAGGTACAGGGCGGTGGCACCGCGTCCGTTGGGGGCTTCCGAGCCGTCGAGGACGTGCGACAGGACCGGTACGAGATACGCCAGCGACTTGCCGGAGGCCGTGCCCGTGGCGACGACGACCGACTCGCCGTCCAGCGCGTGCTCGGCCGCTTGTGCCTGGTGGGCCCAGGGGTGCTCGATACCGGCGGTCTGCACCGCGGCGATGACCTCCGAGCGGATCCGGTCAGGCCAGAGGGCATGGCGGCCCTCTCGAGGGGGCAAGTGCTCCGTATGAGTGATGCGCGAAGCCCGGCTCGGCCCCGAAGCGAGCCGGTCCAGGATCGTGCCCGGAGCGGGGCGGGAAGCAGTGTCCGTCGAGGGTCGATCGGATCGGTGATTCTTGGCCATCGGCATCGAGTGTGTCACTGGCGTGACGGACAATGGGTCCAAGGCGTCGTGCACGCCTGCCGGTAAGTGATTGAATGCCATCGCGGCTGGCGAACCGTCCCGGGGCTCTGCCGAAGTGTCCCGAGGGGCGACCGCTCGATAGCAAGGTGCTGGAGGATCCGTGGACCTGTCCCTGTCGACACGTACTGTCGGCGATCGTACGGTCGTCGAGGTCGGTGGCGAAATCGATGTATATACCGCGCCCAAGCTGCGCGAGCAGCTGGTCGAGCTGGTGAACGACGGCAGTTTTCATCTTGTCGTCGACATGGAGGGCGTGGATTTCCTCGACTCCACCGGGCTCGGCGTGCTGGTGGGCGGCCTCAAGCGGGTGCGCGCCCATGAGGGCTCCCTGCGACTGGTGTGCAACCAGGAGCGCATTCTGAAGATCTTCCGCATCACTGGCCTCACCAAGGTGTTCCCCATCCACACCTCGGTCGAGGAAGCGGTAGCGGCCACCGACTGAGCGGTCCTCGGTCGCGACTGAGCGGCCCTTGGCCGAAGGCCGGTCCCGGACCGTGTGTCCGGGACGGAAGAAATCAACGAGGGGGTCCGGGCCTCGCGGCCCGGCCCTCCGACACGCCCGTAGTCCCGAGGGGGATGCATGGCCACCGTTGAACTCCGCTTCAGCGCGCTGCCCGAGCACGTCAGGACCGCCCGACTGGTGGCGGCAGCGGTGGCGCGCAGGTCCGGAGTGGACGAGACGGTCCTCGACGAGGTCAGGCTCGCCGTCGGTGAGGCCTGTACGCGGGCAGTCGGCCTGCACCTGAGCAGCGGCATCTCGGCGCCGGTGCGGGTGCTGCTGATCGAGGAGGAGAAGCAGTTCTCCATCGAGGTCGGCGACGAGGCGCCGCATACGGCTCCCGGCGAGAAGGTGCCGGGTTCCTACGGAGCCGATGATCCGGACGCGGAGAGCGAGGAGGACGAGATGGGCCTCGCGGTCATCAGCGGCCTCGTCGACGACGTGGAGGTCACCGCCGGAGAGCACGGTGGACTGATCAGGATGAGCTGGCCGAATATGCCGCCTGCCACACTTATCCCCTGACTCATCCCCCTGACACCGGCGTCACTTCACATTGTTCTTGTCCCCAAAGGGGCCCTGCTGAGCAGGGCCCCTTTGCATGTCCGGATGTCAGTGCCCGCGCGTACAGTAGTCGTGTAAAAGTCTTTCGTGAATTGATTCACGATCGAATCGCACGATAATGGATCCGGTGTCAATGCCTTTGAGGCATTACCGCTTTCGGGTTGTGCCGTGGCTCATGGATCATTTACTGAAGGGGATGTGGAGGCGAATTGTGCTTACCGCACACTGCTTTGATCAGGTCCTGATCCCTACAATCCGTCCACATCTTGAGCTCAGCCCAAGCGTCAAGGAGGACGAATGGCGGGGCTTTCTACCCCTCATCAGTTTGACCAACCCACAACCCTCGCAGCCGTGGTTCTGACCGATGACAACCGCCTCATCGTGATCGTCATCGCGGCTGTCGCCCTTGCGGCGCTCGTGGTCGCGGGGGTCCTGGTACGCCAGGTACTCGCGGCCGGCGAGGGCCCCGACAGCATGAAGGAGATCGCGGCGGCGGTCCAGGAAGGTGCGAAAGCATATCTGGGACGGCAGTTGCGCACCCTGGCGGTATTCGCCGCCGTGGTGTTCTTCCTGCTCATGCTGTTGCCCGCGGACGACTGGAATCAGCGCGCCGGACGATCGGTCTTCTTCTTGATCGGCGCGGCTTTCTCGGCGACCACCGGTTATATCGGCATGTGGCTCGCCGTACGCAGCAATGTCCGCATGGCCGCCGCGGCACGGGAAGCGACTCCGGCGGAGGGTGAACCCGAAAAGGATCTCACCGAGGTCTCGCACAAAGCCATGAAGATCGCTTTCCGTACGGGCGGCGTCGTCGGCATGTTCACGGTGGGGCTCGGTCTGCTGGGCGCCTCCTGTGTGGTGCTGGTGTACGCGGCAGACGCCCCGAAGGTTCTGGAGGGCTTCGGTCTCGGTGCCGCGCTGATCGCCATGTTCATGCGGGTCGGCGGCGGCATCTTCACCAAGGCCGCCGACGTCGGCGCCGACCTGGTCGGCAAGGTCGAGCAGGGCATCCCCGAGGACG
>CAMLJW010000395.1 GCA_946480485.1 uncultured Streptomyces sp.
TCAAGAGCGGTAGCGGAGGGATTTGAACCCTCGGTGACTTGCGCCACACTCGCTTTCGAGGCGAGCTCCTTCGGCCGCTCGGACACGCTACCGGGAGAGATCCTAGCCCACGATGGGCCGTGGTCTGAAATCCCTATTCGGCCGACGGTTCAGGGGCCGGCCGCCGGTTCAGCGGTCGCGGAAGAAGTCCGTGAGCAACCGGGCGCACTCGTCGTCGAGTACGCCGCCGATCACTTCGGGGCGGTGGTTCAGGCGCCGGTCGCGTACGACGTCCCAGAGAGAACCGGCCGCGCCGGCCTTCTCGTCGCGGGCGCCGTAGACGACGCGGTCCACGCGGGACTGCACGATCGCGCCCGCGCACATCGTGCAGGGTTCGAGGGTCACGACGAGCGTGCTGTCCGTCAGCCGCCACCTCCCGAGCCTGGCGGCGGCCCGACGGATGGCGAGCACCTCGGCGTGCGCCGTCGGATCGCCGGTCGCCTCGCGTTCGTTGTGTCCCGTGGCGAGCACCGTCGTCCCGTCCGCGGACAGTATGACCGCGCCGACGGGGACATCCCCGCCCTGGATGGCCAGTTCGGCCTCTGCCAGGGCGAGTCGCATCGCCGCCCGCCAGCGGTCGCGTACGGGATCCCGCTGTTCCCACGGTTCGTGAGTGCTCAGCGGACGGTCTCCAGGATTTCCGCCGCGCCCAGGACATCGGCGATCTCGTTGAGCGCGTCGGTGCTGTCCAGGGTCAGCAGCTCCTTCTCGTCCATACCGAGGTCGGCGAGGACCTCGCGGTCTCCGATGGGTCCGGACGGCACGGCCCCGCCCGCGGTCGCGCCGCCGTCCTCGTCGTCGTCGGCGTCGTCGCTCTCGGTTTCGCCGTCCTCCGTGCCGTCCAGGTCGAGGGCATCCAGGTCGGCGACGTCGTCGCCGGGCTCCCTTCCAAGCAGTTCGTCCGTGAGCAGGATCTCTCCATACGAGCTGCGGGCAGCGGCAGTGGCGTCCGAGACGTAGATACGAGGGTCCTCCTCGCCGTCCACGCGGACGACGCCGAACCACGCGTCCTCCTGCTCGATGAGCACGAGCACCGTGTCCTCGTCGACCGAGGCGTCACGGGCCAGGTCGGTCAGATCCGACAGGGTCTCCACATCGTCGAGCTCTGTGTCGCTCGCTTCCCACCCGTCTTCGGTGCGCGCGAGCAGTGCGGCGAAGTACACCGTGACTCTCCCACTGGTCATAGGCGTGCCGGTTGGGGGTCCCCCCGGCGGAGGTTGCGGGCGGGGAGTGCTGCTCCGAGCCCCGCCCACTCGAAATCGTGGCAGAAACTGAGCGTTCAGGAGAGGTCTTCGGCTCGCTGTGTCCCGCTCGCGTCTTCGCGACCGTACGCGTGGGGCGTGCGTCGCGTCTCCGTAGTACCTCACCTTGGCGCTCGGTGCCCACCATCAGCGGATCGTACGCCGCGGTCGGCTCCGCCACGCGCAGGGCCGCCCGGCACGGACCCGTACGCCTTACCGTGGCTTTCCGGCACGGGCGGTACCGCGGTGCGGGCGGCCAGGGCCCCGATACCCTGGTGCGCATGCGTCTCCACGTCGTAGACCACCCTCTGGTCGCCCATAAGCTCACTACGCTGCGCGACCAGAGCACGGACTCCCCGACCTTCCGGCGGCTCGCCGACGAACTGGTCACTCTGCTCGCCTATGAGGCCACCCGTGACGTGCGGACCGAGCGGGTCGACATCGAGACCCCGGTGTCGGGGACCACTGGGGTCAAGCTTTCCCACCCGCGTCCCCTCGTCGTACCGATCCTGCGGGCCGGCCTGGGCATGCTCGACGGCATGATGCGCCTGCTGCCCACCGCCGAGGTGGGCTTCCTGGGCATGATCCGCAACGAGGAGACGCTCCGGGCGTCCACCTACGCGACGCGCGTGCCGGAGGACCTCTCCGGTCGCCAGGCGTACGTGCTCGACCCGATGCTCGCCACCGGCGGGACCCTCGTGGCGGCGATCCAGGAGCTGATCAAGCGTGGCGCCGACGACGTCACGGCCGTGGTGCTGCTGGCCGCCCCGGAGGGCGTCGAGGTCATGGAGCGCGAGCTCGCGGGCACGCCGGTGACGGTCGGGACGGCGTCCGTCGACGAGCGGCTCACCGCCCACGGGTTCATCGTGCCGGGCCTCGGAGACGCAGGGGACCGGATGTACGGAGCTGCCGGGTAAGGCGGCCAAGAGGGGGCCGAACGAGGGCCCCATGCCGCCCAGTACGGGCGCCCAGTGCTGGCTCGTCAGCAGTTCTTCTTCGTCTGTGAGGGCGTCGATGCGGGCTTGGCCAGTGTGGTCAGGGCCTTGGCGGCGTCCTTTTCCTTCGTCAG
The DNA here is from genome assembly GCA_946480485.1 of uncultured Streptomyces sp. The sequence continues at coordinate 2,350 of CAMLJW010000395.1, forward strand.
CGACTTGAAGCCGGTGCCGAGGATGAGGTCGACCTCCGCGGGCTTCGTACGGCCGTCGGTCTTCAGCTCGGCGCCGGCCAGCTGGGTGCCGAGTACGGGCAGCGCGGTGCCGGCGGCTGCCTTGGCGCCGAGCAGGAGCGCGGAACCGTCGATGTTCTTGTCGTACTCCTTCGTCGCGTTGCCCACCTCACCGATTGTGAAGCCGCGCTGCTGGAGCTCGGCGGCCGTGCTCTTGGCAAGGCCGCTGCGGGTCGTGGCGTTGAGGACGTTGACGGTGATCTGGCCGGGCTCGGGCAGCGCCTTGGCCGGCTGTGTGGTGAACGGCGACGGCGAGGGCGTGCAGTCCGCTGAGCCGGCCGCCCCGGCCTTGTCACCGCCGCCCGTGAACACGTCGATGAGCTGCAGCGTCCCCCAGCCGAGCAGACCGAGTACGCCGACGGAGGCGACGCCCGCGAACACAAGCCGGCGGCGCCCCCGGTTTCTGCGCATCCGCGGGTACTTGTCCCCCGTGATCTTGTACTGGCCGCCCATGCCAGGGGGAGTCAGCATGCTCATGGGCGCAGCGTAATGCGCCTTGGCTGTAATGCCTACTAAATGATCATTGCCCGGCGCTCAGTACAACCCAAAAGGGCTAACGAGAATGTGAGTGTCCCTCGGCCGCGTCGGCCGCGTCGGCCGCGTCGGCCGCGTCGGCCGGGTCAGTCGAGTTCGAGGATGCGGGCGTGCAGCACCTGACGTTGCTGGAGCGCGGCGCGGACGGCTCTGTGCAGGCCGTCCTCCAGATACAGATCGCCCCGCCACTTCACGACGTGCGCGAAGAGGTCGCCGTAGAACGTCGAGTCCTCGGCGAGCAGCGTTTCGAGGTCGAGCTGGCCCTTGGTCGTCACGAGCTGATCGAGGCGGACCGGGCGCGGCGCGACGTCCGCCCACTGCCGGGTGCTTTCCCGGCCGTGGTCGGGGTACGGCCGGCCGTTTCCGATGCGCTTGAAGATCACACGGAAAGCCTACCGGTCATGACCTTCCGGGCGCAGCCATGGCGGCGTAGTGCGACCCCGGAAAGGGCGTGGCAAAAGTAGGCAAACAGGTATTTTTTAGATCGCCAGGGCGAAGGGCGAAGTCGGGTCGGGGCGCGGCGCGGACAAACCGGAAAGAGGGTCAGAAACGACCGACCGGGGGGTTCGGCGAAGGCGGGGAGAGCGGGCGCGCACAGCACCGCGGCGAGCGTCACGGGGAACCGCGGCTCGGCCGGGGCCCATGGGGGCATGTCCCCGCCTGCCAGGACCAGGGTGGGTGGTTCCTCGGACGGATGGGCAGGCGCGCCCTCTTTGCGTACGGCGCAGGGCGCGCCTCAGAAGGACCGCGGGACATATCGCGCGCGCTCACGCATCCGTACGGCCGTGATGATCTCCGTGACTCCGAGTGCGAGGAGCCAGCAGCCGCCGACGACGGTCAGCACCGCGACCGACTCGAAGGGCGACACGACCAGAACGACCCCGGCCAGGAAGCTGATGACACCGAGGAGGATCTGCCAGCCGCGGGCGGGCATCGCGGGGTCGGACGCGGCCGCCAGTGTCTGCGTGACGCCGCGGAAGAGCCAGCCGATGCCGATCCACAACGCCAGCAGCAGGATCGACCGCATCGCCCCGCGGAAGCAGAACAGGCCCAGCAGAATCGACAGCGCGCCGCTGATGAAGGCCATGACGCGCAGGGACGTCGTCGCGTGCGTGCCGAAGGCGGAGGCCAGCTGCAGTACGCCGCTGAAGAGGAGGTAGAGCCCGAACAGCGTCCCCACCGCGCGCAGAGTCGCCTCGGGCCAGGCCAACGCCATGACACCCAGCGCGAGAGCCGCGATCCCCGCCCCCAGCACCGCCTGCCAGGCGCTCCGCGCAAGACGGTGCAGAGGCCCTTCCGGACCTATGGGCCCGTCGGCCCGGTGCGGTGCCCGCGCCGCGTGAACCCGCCGGTCGTCGAACTCCGGCCCCCGCGGGGACCCATCCGGTGCCTCAGCCATGCCCCATGCTCCGACCGGGCGCGGCAGCCCTGCCACTCGGGGCGGCCACGCGACTGACAGGCGTGCGGACCCGGCACCGGCACACGGACGCGACCCGCACGCGGACCCGACACGGCAACGAGGACGCGACACAGATACGCGACCGACGGTCACGTACCGGAGCCATCCCTGCCAGGCCCGCCCCCATCCGCAAGCCCGCCCCCGTCCCGTCCCTGTTTCCCGGAAGACTTCGTCCGGGAAAACTTCATTTCCTGGAAGCCTTCGCCGCCTTCGCCGCAGCCTTCATCTCCTGTTTGTGCGCCCTGACCTTTGCCAGGGATTCGGGACCGGTGATGTCCGCGACCGAGCGGAACGACTTCGCCTCGCCGTAGGCACCGGCCGACTCGCGCCAGCCCCGCGGTCGTACGCCGAGTTGTTTGCCCAGGAGGGCGAGGAAGATCTGGGACTTCTGGGTGCCGAAGCCGGGGAGGGAGCTGAGGCGCTTGAGGAGTTCCTCGCCGGTGCTCACGTCATCCCAGAGCGCTGCCGCGTTTCCGTCGTAGTGCTCCACGAGGTACTGGCACAACTGCTGGATGCGCTTGGCCATCGAACCCGGGTAGCGGTGCACGGCCGGTTTGGTGGAGAGGAGCGTGGCGAAGACCTCGGGGTCGTACGCCGCGATCTCGTGCGCGTCGAGGTCGTCCGCGCCCATCCGCCGGGCAATCGTGTACGGGCCCGCGAA
>CAMLJW010000396.1 GCA_946480485.1 uncultured Streptomyces sp.
CTCACGGAGTTCGACCGCTCGCTCGGCGCCTGGGACGGCGACGAATGCGTGGGAACCGCTGGGGCGTTCAGCTTTCGGGTGACGGTTCCGGGCGGCGCTCTCGTGAAGGCGGCCGGCATCACGATGGTCAGCGTCGCCGCGACGCGCCGCCGCCGCGGGGTGCTGACGTCCATGATGCGACGGCAGTTGGACGACGTACGGTCCTGGGGCGAGCCGCTGGCCGTGCTCACCGCGTCCGAGCCGGAGATCTACGGCCGGTTCGGCTACGGCATCGCGACACAGCAGATGCGCGCCGAGATCGACACGGCCCGGGTACGGCTGACGGTGCCGGCGGGCACGGACGACGTACGGCTGCGGCTCGCCGAGCCGGGTGCGGACGCCGTACGCGACGCCTGTGAGGCCGTGTACGCGCGGCAGGTGACGACCCGGCCCGGGATGCTCGCGCGGCGGCCCGGCTGGGAGCGGCTGCCGTTGCTCGACCCGGAGAGCGAACGGAAGGGTTCGTCGCCGTTGCAGTGCGTGCTCGCGGAGCGCGAGGTCCCCGGCGCGGGCGACGGCGGCAGTCACCGTGAAGTGGCGGGGTACGCCCGGTACTTCATCAAGCCGGAGTGGGACGCGGCAGGGGCCAGGGGCGTGATCGAGCTGCGTGATCTGGAGGCGGTGGATCCGGCGGCGTACGCGGCGTTGTGGCGGTTCCTTTTCGACATCGACCTGACGTCGACGCTCAAGCTGCACAACCGGCCCGTCGACGATGCCTGGCAGCATCTCGTGTCCGACATCCGGCGGTGCGGGGTGGGGCTGCGGGACTCTATGCACGTGCGGCTCGTCGACGTCGGTTCGGCACTCGAGGCGCGGGCGTATCACGCGCCGGTGGACGTCGTGTTCGAGGTCGAGGACGCGTTCTGCCCCTGGAACGAGGGACGTTGGCGGCTCGCCGGTGACGCGAAGGAAGCGTCCTGCGAGCGGACCGCCGACGCCGCTGATCTCGCCTTGTCCGCACGGGACTTGGGGACGGTCTTTCTCGGGGGTGTGTCCCTGGCCTCACTGGCCGCGGCGGGGCGGGTACGGGAGTTGCGCCAGGGCACGCTCGCAAGGGCCTCGCTCGGGTTCTCCTCCATGGTGGCGCCCTGGCTGCCGCACGGCTTCTAGGCCCGCTGGAGAACGCCTGGAGAAGAAGACGGTGATCGGGCCTACGGCAGAGCGGCGATCCCGGCGCGCAGGAAGGTCATCGCCGTGTCGAGGTCGGCTTCCTGGGTGCGGTGGCACACCTCGCTGACCACCGCCGCTGCCGCCGCGGCCGCCATGCGGGGAACGAAGTCGTCCGGAGCGTTGCCCCGCTCCTCGGCGAGGATGCGCGCACCCTCCTGGATGACCTCCGTCAGGCGGGCGTTGGCGAGCGCCCTGAGCTGTGGATTGAGGTCGAGCATGTGGTCGTAGAGATCGTCCAGGTCGCTGCGGTGCGTGACCTTGGCCCGCAACCAGTGCTCCAGCGCGTCCAGGGTCGTCTGTCCGGCCGGCCGCTCGCGCAACGCCGCACCCAGCCGGTCCTCGAACTCGTCGAAGTGTGACATCGCCAGTTCGATCTTCGACGGGAAGTACAGCGTGACCGTACGGGGCGACACCTCTGCCTGTGCAGCGATGTCGGCGATCGTCGTCGCCTCGAAACCACGCTCGGCGAACAGCTCGTACGCCGCCCGGAGGATCGCCTCCCTGCGGCGCGCCTTGGAACGTTCCCGCAGGCTCTCGCTCGCCATGACCGCGACTCTACCATCCATGGCAAATTTACAGTCGACTGTAAAAATGCTTTACGGTGCGGCGAGTCCAGTCGAGATGAGAGTGAGGACGGACATGGCGTCACGCCTGTACACCTGGGGGCGATGGGCGGTACGCCGCCGTGGCCGGGTCATCGGTGTCTGGCTGCTGCTGCTCGCCGTCGTGGGCGGCCTCGGGATCACCCTGCACGGCAAGGTGACCACCGAGTTCTCGGTGCCGGGGATCGAGTCCCAGCAGGCCCAGGACCTGTTGGAGGAGAAGTTCCCCAAGGCCGCGGGCGGGGTCGCCCGGGTGGTCTTCGCGGCTCCCGAGGGCAGCACGTTCACCGAGACGGAGACGCAGTCGGCCGTCGGGGCGAGCCTGAAGAAAGCCGCGCAGGTGTCAGGCGTCGTGAACGTCTCCGATCCGCTCAAGACCGGGACCGTCTCGCAGGACCGGCGGATCGCCTACGCCGACGTCCGCTTCCGCCAGCAGGCCAGTGATGTGTCCGAGGAGTCCAAGGACGCCCTCTCGGGCGCGATGGAACAGGCCCGGGATGCCGGGCTGGAGGTCGAGTTCGGCGGCACGGCGATGGAGCCCAAGACCGAGGTCGGCGGTCCGGCCGAGATCGTCGGTGTCGTCGTCGCCTTCGCTGTGCTGGCCCTGGCCCTCGGCTCGCTGATCGCGGCCGGACTGCCGCTGCTGACCGCCCTCGTGGGCGTGGCGATCGGCGTCCTGGGCGTCGAGTTCATGACCCGCTACATCGAGATGACCAGCACCGCGACCGTGGTCGCCCTGATGATCGGGCTGGCCGTGGGCATCGACTACGCCCTGTTCATCATCTCCCGCCACCGCGAGCAGCTCGCCGACCCCGACCAGGACGTGGAGGACTCCATCGCGCGGGCCGTCGCCACGGCCGGCGGCGCGGTCGTCTTCGCCGGCGCGACCGTGATCATCGCACTCGCCGCGCTGGCGGTCACCGGCATCCCCTTCCTGACCGTCATGGGGCTGGCCGCCGCGGCGACCGTCCTGCTCGCCGTGCTTGTGGCCGTCAGCCTGGTGCCCGCCGCTCTGGGCCTGTTCGGCGAACGCATGCGGCCGCGCGGCCGCCGTACGACCGAAGGCGCCCCCGGCGCCTGGGGCCTGGCCTGGGCCCGCGCGGTCACCCGCAAGCCCCTGCTCGTCCTCCTGGCCGGTGTGATCGGCCTGCTCGCCCTCGCCGTACCCGCCCGCGACCTGCGCCTCGGCCTGCCCAGCAACGGCTCCCAGCCGGTCGACAGCACCCAGCACAAGAGCTATGACCTGCTGACCGAGGGCTTCGGCCCCGGCTTCAACGCCACCCTCACGGCCGTGGTCGACACCGGCGGCGTACCCGCCGCCGAACGCGCGTCGACCGTGACGAATCTGAGCAAGGCCTTGGCGGGCGACCGGGGCGTGGCCGTCGTCGCCCCGCCGGTCACCAACGCGGACTCGACCCTCGCCGTCGTCGCCGTAGTCCCGAAGACCGGGCCGGACGCCCAGGCCACCACCGACCTCGTGCACCGCCTCCGCGAGAACGCGTCCATCGTAGAGAAGGCGGGCGGCACCCTCTACATCGCGGGAACGACCGCCGCCGCGATCGACGTGGCGGGCAAACTGTCCGACGCGCTCCCGCTGTTCATCGCCATCATCGTGATCCTGGCCCTGATCCTGCTGACCATCGCCTTCCGGTCACTGCTCGTCCCGGTCAAGGCGGCGCTCGGCTTCCTGCTGTCGGTCGCCGCATCCTTGGGAGCCACGGTCTGGGTCTTCCAGGACGGCCACCTCAACGACCTCCTCGACATCCCCTCGGCCGGACCGGTCGCCAGCTTCCTGCCCGTCCTGTTGATCGGTGTGCTCTTCGGACTCGCCATGGACTACGAGGTCTTCCTCGTCAGCCGGATGCGCGAGCACTACGAGCACACCGGCGACGCCGCCGAGGCCGTCACGCAGGGCGTGGCACGCAGCGGACGGGTCGTCAGCGCCGCCGCGCTGATCATGGTCGCGGTGTTCGGCGGCTTCGTCTTCAACCACGACCCGATCATCAAGTCCATCGGCTTCGCCCTGGCCTTCGGCGTGCTCGTCGACGCGTTCGTGGTCCGCATGACCCTCGTCCCGGCCGTGATGGCCCTGCTGGGCTACCGTGCCTGGGGTCTGCCCCGCTGGCTCGACCGGATCACCCCCGATGTCGACATCGAGGGGGCCAGGCTTCCGGAGCGGGCAGGCGAGACGGGGGGAGCCGAGCGGTGGCACGAGGTCGGCGTGCACTGAGCCCGGCGAATTCCCCATAGCGAGCAAGGCTTGTTCGCCCAGCCGCGGCCGTAAGCCGGCCGGCGCCGCCGCGGCCCGCCCGCTCACCCCAGACGAAGCGGCGAATCAGACATCAATTCTCATACCGCCCTCCGACACGGGCCGATCCCGCCCGGGCTGCCGGAGTGCTGGTGGGCCGCGCCGACGGCGTCGGTGGAGGACTTTCGCGTGGCCGGTCTCGTCCGAGGTCAGCACGGCGTCGCTTCCGGGTCAGCAGGCTGATGTCGTTCTGCGGGGCCTGGGCGTTGGCTTGCGTCAGGGCCTGGCTCAACGGCACGAAGAAGGAGATGTTCGGCTTCCCGGCTTTCTCGCCGCAGACCCTTTTCCCGTTCGGATTCTTCGGGTCCGGAAAATCGTCACCCCCCATGAGGAGGCCGACCCCCTCTACCGTGGTCGCGTTCGGGGTGGGGTCGGTGAAGAGCGGACTCCCGCTGTCACCTACTTCTGTGCACACGCTGGTCTGGATCAAGTCGTCCTCGACGATCCCATCGAATGATCTCTTCAAACCCACCGCTGTCACTTCCCCACACGTGGTTTGTGTGATCATCCCGTGCTTGCACACCTTCATGCCAACAACCGGCTCACGCAGCCCGGTTACCGGAAAGGTCTTGTTGTCGAAGGCTTTCACCTGCCCCAGCGCCTTGTCATTGAGGTCAGTTCCCTTTTTGAGGGCGACGACTCCCCAATCGGCCTCAGAAGACAAGGGGTTCCCGTACTTGTGTCCCACGCCGTCGATAATTGTGCCGTTGTCCGTCGCGATGCGGAACATGTGGCTGGCGGCGGGCTTGGTCTCGTCGAAGCAGTGGGCGGCGGTGAGGAACCCGGTGGGTGCGTTCTGACTGTTGTTGATGCGTACCGCAAAGCCCATGGTGCACTTTTGCACCTCGTCTCGTTCGATTTCTCGTTCGGTAGGTGCTCCGCCGGAGACATCTGATTGATCACCGAGTTGGCCGCCTACGTGGTTTTCCACCTTCAAGGCGGCGCCCAGATCCGGCAGC
>CAMLJW010000397.1 GCA_946480485.1 uncultured Streptomyces sp.
TTATCACACAGTCGCTCGATTTGCCCATTAGTTTCAGTGCCGTATACTGCAATCGAGGCGCACGAATGGACGGTACGATCATTCTAGGGGCGGGTATGACGGGCTTGGCGGCGGGCATGACCGCCGGCGCGCCCGTCTTTGAAGCCGCCGCCCAACCCATTGACGAGTGAAGAAGTAATGCGTTCGAAGTAGGAGAGCTCAGACGTGAACACCAGAACGCGTGCCTCCGTGCTCGCCGTACCCCTTGCACTCACTGTCCTGACAGGATGTGGCATGACTGACGACAAGAGCGACGGCGTCCCATTCTCCGGCACGAGCACCTCGCTCGACGCCGCCGACACGATGGAAAAGGTCTCCAGCGAGATCTACGATCTGCTGGGCGTGAAGGGAAAGGCGTCAGAAAGCCTTCCGGGAGTAATGGACTGCTCAGGCAAGGACACAAAGAAATACTTCCGCATCTTCCATCCGTGGTCCTTCATGCCCGCTTCGGCGAGCGACCTCGACAAGGCGATGGAGCGACTCAAGGGAGAACTACCCAAGCGCGGATGGGTGATCGTCGAATACGGACCGAATACCAGCAAGAACAAAAGCATTACCCTGATCGCCGACAACGACCAGAAGAAAGTCAGCGTCAAGGTCACCAATATGGCGAAGAGCGACCCGCCGACGCTGAGCCTGACCCTGGTGTCCGGTTGCTACAAGGTCCCGGACGGCAAAAAGGTCGAACGCTTCTGAGAGGCCGTACGTCGTAGCGACCGTCAGCCTCGAACTTGGTGACGGCTCATCAGTTCAACTGGTGGGCCGTTCTGGCTTGTCGGGGTGATCGTGGGCAGGGTGCCGGACCGGCTGTCGCGTCGGGGTGGGCGCCGGTTTCCACGGTTCCGGTGGGTGGTTCTCCTGCTCGGTGGGGCGCTTGACGCCGATGGGTAGGGTTCGGGAGAGCGTAGAGCCGGTGGAACGCGTCTGTGATGAGGAGCGCGTCGAGATCGCGTACCTGCCGGGCGGTGCCGTGGCTATGCGGTCATCCCTCGACCCGGAAACCGTGCTGCGTTACACCGAGGCAGAGTGGCGGGCGTTCGTGCTCGGGGCGCGGGACGGAGAGTTCGACCTGGAGCCCGCGCCGCACAACGGCGGCGTGCTGGCGGACCCATCGGAGTAGGCGGAGCAAAAGGAGCGAGCGTGTCGGCAGGTGACCGGCACTCTATGCGGCCCCTGTTGAGCCGCTCGGCTCTGTCACCTTGCTCCCCTCTCCCATGCATACACGGAAGCACTCCCGGGTCCGTGATGACCGGCGCCGCTCGCGATGTTCCAAGCGACAGGGAGCGCGCCCGCGGACGCACATACCGCCTCAGCCGCCCGGCGCGCCCCACAGAACACCCCCACTTCACGTCAAGCGCCGCGTCTCCCCGGCACGAGAGCGAAGGTGCACCAGACCTGCTTCTCGTCGAAGCCCATGCGATGCCATCCCCATCGGCGCGAGAGGGCCGCGACCAGATGCAGGCCACGGCCGCCCTCGTTGAACGAATCGGAACTTCCCGCCAGTTCGGGCGCCTGGTCCGGCGCCTGGTCGATCACCATCACCCGCAGCACGGGTGGTGCGAACCGCCGTGATGCTCCCAGAATCAGCTCCAGTCCCGCGAGCCCGCCGCCATGCCGTACGGCGTTGGTACACAGCTCCGCTACGGCCAGTTCTACGGAATCCGCGAGGTCGGGAAGTTTCCAGTGCTGTTGGACCCATACGCGGGTTCGGTGCCGGGCCTCGGCGACCGGACGGTGGGGATCGAGGACGGCGGCGTCCCAACCGACTCGAGTGGGGGTTGTGTCGAAGAGTGCGGATGTGGAAGGGACCAGGGCATCCATCGTTCACCTCGCTGGGAAGAGTTGGCGGGTGGCATGAGTCAAACGCTAGCAACAGGACTAAAACGCGTGCTACCTACTTCACTAAAACGGGTCTTGTGAACGAATCTGGTGGACGCACTCCCTTGGCGATCGGCAAACTGTCCGCGAGCGAGGAGTTGACTCATGGCACCACGGCACACCCCCACTGTCCGCCAACGCCGATTCGGCATTGAAATCCGGCGGCTACGCGAGGCCGTCGGCATGTCCGCACCGGTAGCGGCCGGGCGGCTCGGAGTGGACCGCACGATGATCTCCAACATCGAGTCCGGACGTTTCGGCATCAGCGAGGAGCGGCTTCGTCGGCTGGCGAGCATCTACGAGTGCAACGACTCCGAACTGATCGACGCCCTTGCGGCGATGACGGGCGGACGTTCGAAGGGCTGGTGGGACGAGTACCGGGGGAAGATCCCCCCGGACTTCCTGGACGTGGCGGAACTGGAACAGCACGCTACGGGCCTGCGCACACTCCAGACCGCCCACATCCCCGGCCTTTTCCAGACTGAGGATCACGCGCGAGCGCTCTTTGATCTCTTCATCCCGGCCCTGCCGCGCCTCGAAGTCGAGCTGAGGATTGCTCACCGTCTGGCCCGTCACTCCGTGATCGCAAGCGAACCGGGTGTGCCGTATGTCGGGTTGATCCACGAAGCGGCGCTGCGAATGCGTACGGGAGGTCGCCAGGTGGCCAAACCTCAGCTCAACCATCTTCTGGAAGAGAGCGAGCGCCCCAATGTGCGATTGCTTGTGCTCCCGTTCACTGCCGAGGGCTTCCCCATGGCCGGCGACACGATGATGTACGTCTCCGCGGCCAGCCCTTGCCTGGACACGGTCGAGGTTGACTCTCCGATCGGCGCAGTCTTTTTCGACTCACCGACTCAACTGGCCAACTTTCGCCGACGACTGGACTTGGTCGAACAGTTGGCGTTGAATTCGAAAAAGTCGAGAGACCTCATCCTTGAGATCACCAGCGAGCTGTGAGAGGTATCCCTTGTCCGAGTTGACGTGGCGCAAGTCCTCGCACTCCGAGGCGTCCGGCAACGCCTGCATAGAGATCGCTGAGAACGGGCACCTCATCGCCGTACGCGACTCCAAGGACCCCCAGTCGCCGTGGGCCTCGATAGGATGCGAAGCGTGGGCGCGGTTCACCGGGGCGCTGACCGAGGGACGGTTCCACTGATCGCAGCGAAGACGGTAGCGAAACGCATCGTGGCGGGGGCCTCTGACGCATGCCCACCCCGGTCTGCCGCTACGTCAAGGTCTCCGTTCACGAGTGGTTGTGACCTGCTGATCTTGCTTGTCTGACGGTCCCGGGTAGGTTACGGGTTGTGTCGCAGCAGCGTCGTACGAGGATCTTGCCGCGCTGGTCGCTGTGCCGGGCCCGTGTGATCGATGAACTGCGAGCGGAAAACACCGGGTTGCGGGCTCGCGTCGCGCGTTGGAGCGCCGGTTTGGGATGGACAGCTCCAACAACAGCAAGCCGCCGCCGTCGGATTCGCTGGCGAAGAAGGCGACACGGTCGCAGGCGAGCGGTCGAAGGACCGCAAGCCGAGTGGACAGCCGGGGCGGGCGGGCCGCTCGTTTGCGGCCGGTAGCGGAGCCCGACCGCGTTGACTCACGTCGCCGATCGGTCACCGGCCCGGGCCTGGCATCGTCGGGACCACAGGGTGGGCACCTCCCGTGCGTGCCCACCCTGGTGTTCTGAGGCGTTCGGCCTCACTGGAAGTAGCCGGCCGCCTTCAGGTCGCCGCCCCGGTAGTCACCGCCGGCCTCGCCGACCTTCTGCCCGATGGTCACGAGTGCCGTGTGAATGGCGCTGACGTGGTTGTCCCATTCCTTCATCTTTATGGCGAACGCGTTCTGGGATTCACCCTCCCAGTCGGCGGCAGCCTGGACCACTGCGGACTTGAGCGCCTGGAGGTCGGCCTCGAGCTTCTTGGCCTGGTTGCCGAGTTCGGTGGTGATCGCGTCAAGACCGCCGTACTTTACTGCGAGTTCGTCGTAGTGAACGTTGGCCATGCTTGTCTCATCTCCTTGATGTTTTCAGGTCGGGACCGAGCAGGTCAGGTCCCCGGTCCCGGGCGCGGTGCCGCTCAGTAGCTGTTGAGAGCCGAGTGCTTTCCGCCGTGCTCCACGTCGATGCTCTGCATGGTCGCGCGGACCTCGTCCTCGAGCTTGTCCTTGTCCCTGCGGGTGAGGTCGATGTTGTCCAGGAACCACACGAGAAGATTCCCGATCTTCTTCATGCGCTCGTTGATTTCGACCTGCTTGCTGTTGAAGGCGTTTGCGCCGATGCCCTTCCAGTGGGTCTCCATCGTGTCGAGGGTGCCTTGCAGCCTGGCGACCTGACCCTTGACCGACTCGTACCTCTCCACGATGTTCTTCTCGAGCTTGACTACCGCGGGATCAACGAACTTCTGGCCCTCAGCCATTACTGGTTCCCTTCGTAACTAGCGTTGCGGGTTTCCGACTTACGCATCACCGGATGATGAGGCGCTGGTACTGGAACTGCTGCGAGGAGTTCCCCGCGTGGGAATTCCGGAGTGACGGACGTGGTCAGGGGCCTCGCCGCTTTCGCACCACCGCGAAAGCGCTGCCGCCGATCACCAATACTCCGGCTACGGCGCCGAGGACGACCCACAGCTGGGTTCCGCTGTCAGAGGACTTCGAACTTGATGCTCCCGGTGCGGTATTGCCGTCAGAAGTGTTCTTCGAGGGCTGCGGCGAGACCGATGCGGAAGCGGAGGCGTCTGTGTTATCTGACGCGCCGGGGATCTTCCTGTTGGTGATGGGGTCGATATCAGCAGCACCCGGCTTCCCCTTGCCATCCAGGAGAATCTGGCCCGGCCGGATCAGCCCGTAACCGAGGTACTTGCTGGGGGTGTCCTTCGGCCAGTCTCGGCCCGCGGTGTCGAGCATGACCCGGAGGACCTGATTGGCTGTCCAGTCGGGATGGGCGGACCAGATGAGGGCTGCTGAGGCGGAGGCGATCGCGGCGGCTGCGCTTGTTCCCTCCTTTTCACAGTAGGAACGAAACGTCTCATCACACCAGGCCGGGATGCCAAGGCCTGGTGCGGCCAGATCCACGTAGGCGCCGGACTCCGAGAACTTACCTACGTTGCCTGACTTGTCAGCGGCAGAGACACCGATCACGTTGGGATATGCGGCCGGATATCCGATG
>CAMLJW010000398.1 GCA_946480485.1 uncultured Streptomyces sp.
AAGCTGATCGGCACGGGCGACGGGCTCTTCCTGCCGATGGGCGCGAACAAGCCGCCCCGTATGCAGGGTGCCTTCGTGACCGAGGACGAGGTCGCGGCGGTGGTGCAGCACTGCAAGGACCAGATGACGCCTGTCTTCAGGGACGACGTCGTCGTGGGCACCAAGGAGAAGAAGGAGATCGACGAGGACATCGGCGACGACCTCGACCTGCTGTGCCAGGCAGCCGAGCTGGTCGTCTCCACGCAGTTCGGATCCACCTCGATGCTCCAGCGCAAGCTGCGCGTCGGATTCGCCAAGGCAGGGCGGCTGATGGACCTCATGGAGTCCCGCAACATCGTCGGTCCGAGCGAGGGTTCCAAGGCCCGCGATGTTCTGGTGAAAGCCGATGAACTGGATGGCGTGCTCGCGGTGATCCGTGGGGAGGCTCAACCGTGAGGAAGCACCGTGAGGAACCGGCGCGGGCCGGGTTCCCTGTGCGGAGTGTGTCGAGTGTGCGTGTGCAGGCGAACGTGACTCACCCGTAAGGGAACGGCGAGCAACCGTTCCCCCTCGGCGCGCGTCAAGTTGAAGGAGGGACACGCATATGTCCCACCATCGGATGTCCGGCCATTCTGATGGCGTACAAAGTCCTACCGCCCGGTTGCCCCACCCTTTCGCACTCCCCCTAGACTGAACCCCTAGCACAGGTGGCTACACGCTCGAAAGGCGCCCCCGTGTCCATCGGCAACTCCCCTGAGGACAACTCCCCTGAGGACGAGCGTCTCTTCGAACAAGAGGACCGTCCCTCGATCGGCCGTGCGCTGCAACAGGCTCGCGTCGAAGCAGGGCTGACCGTCGACGAAGTCAGTAACGCCACCCGGGTCCGCATCGCCATCGTGCACGCGATCGAGCAGGACAACTTCGCCCCCTGCGGTGGGGACGTCTACGCGCGCGGTCATATCCGGACCCTGGCAGGCGCCGTTCACATCGATCCGGCCCCGCTGCTCGCGCAGTACGCCGCCGAGCACGGGGGGCGTCCGTCGCCGACCCCTGCGGCACCGCTGTTCGAGGCGGAGCGGATCCGTCCGGAGCGTCAGGGGCCCAACTGGACCGCGGCCATGGTCGCCGCGATCGTCGCCGTGATCGGCTTCGTCGGGTTCACGCTGGTCAACGGCGACGACGGGGCGGACACGAACACACAGGTCGCCGAAGGGTCGACGCCCACCACCAGCAAGTCTCCGAAGAAGACCCCGAAGCCCGTCGACCGCAAGCCCGACCCGTCGGACAGCGCCATTGCGGCCGCGCCCCGGGACAAGGTCACCGTCAGGGTGAGCGCGGACAACGGTCGCAGCTGGATCTCGGTGAAGGACCACAACGGGCGGTCGGTGTGGGACGGTCTTCTCCAGAAGGGCGAGTCCAAGACCTTCCAGGACGATCAGAAGATAGACCTCGTCCTCGGAGACGCGGGCGCGATCCAGTTGTTCGTGAACGGCAAGCAGATCGAGGACGAGTTCCAGCCGGGTCAGGTCGAGCGCCTGACGTACACGAAGGGCGACCCCGAGGTCGGCTGAGCCGCGCTGGGCGACGCCTGGAGCTGTCCGCGCTGCACGGGGCGGACATGCGCAGGCCTTTCAGCACAGGCGGGTACGGGGTTGGCCAAGATCGGCCAACCCCGTCGACGTGGGCTGTCAGTGGGACGAAGTAGTCTTGAGCCCATGCCTGAACGCCGTACCGTCGCACTCGTCACTCTTGGCTGCGCTCGTAACGAGGTGGACTCGGAGGAGCTCGCAGGCCGCTTGGAGGCGGACGGCTGGCACCTCGTGGAGGACGCCGAGGAAGCGGACGTCGCCGTCGTCAACACCTGCGGTTTCGTCGAAGCTGCCAAGAAGGACTCCGTCGACGCGCTCCTGGAGGCCAACGACCTCAAGGGACACGGCAGAACCCAGGCCGTCGTCGCCGTCGGCTGCATGGCCGAGCGGTACGGCAAGGAGCTCGCCGACGCACTGCCCGAAGCCGACGGTGTGCTGGGCTTCGACGACTACGCGGACATCTCGGACCGGCTCCAGACGATCCTGTCCGGCGGGATCCACGCCGCACACACGCCCCGGGACCGGCGCAAGCTCCTGCCGATCAGTCCTGCCGAGCGGCAAAAGTCCGCGACGGAGGTCGCCCTTCCAGGGCACGCCCCCGTCGATCTCCCGGAAGGCCTCGCTCCGTCTTCGGGCCCCCGTGCGCCGCTGCGGCGCCGTCTCGGCGGCTCCCCGGTGGCCTCTGTGAAGCTGGCCTCCGGCTGCGACCGGCGCTGCTCCTTCTGTGCCATCCCGTCCTTCCGTGGCTCCTTCATCTCGCGGCGGCCGTCCGACGTCCTGGGCGAGACGCGCTGGCTCGCCGAACAGGGCGTCAAGGAGATCATGCTGGTCTCCGAGAACAACACCTCGTACGGCAAGGACCTGGGCGACATCAGGCTCCTGGAGACGTTGCTGCCCGAACTCGCCGATGTCGACGGCATCGAGCGGGTGCGGGTCAGCTATCTGCAGCCCGCCGAGATGCGGCCCGGGCTCATCGACGTACTGACCTCGACGCCGAAGATCGCGCCCTACTTCGACCTGTCCTTCCAGCACTCCGCTCCCGGTGTGCTGCGTGCGATGCGGCGCTTCGGGGACACCGACCGGTTCCTGGAACTGCTCGACACGATCCGCGCCAAGGCCCCCGGGGCCGGTGTGCGGTCCAACTTCATCGTGGGCTTCCCCGGCGAGCGTGCGGACGACCTTGCCGAGCTGGAGCGGTTTCTCAACGGCGCGCGACTGGACGCGATCGGTGTCTTCGGATACTCCGACGAGGAGGGCACGGAGGCGGCGACGTACGAGAACAAGCTGGACGAAGACGTCGTCGCCGAGCGACTCGCGCGGGTCTCACGGCTCGCGGAGGAGCTGGTCTCCCAGCGGGCGGAGGAGCGCGTCGGCGAGACCCTGGAGGTGCTCGTCGAGTCGGTCGACGCCGTGGAGGGTGTGGCCGGCCGTGCGGCGCACCAGGCGCCGGAGACCGACGGCCAGGTGCTGTTCACGAGCGGCGAGGGTTTGACGGTCGGTCGTATGGTCGAAGCGAAGGTGGTCGGCACGGAAGGCGTCGACCTGGTCGCCGAGCCGCTGCCCGGCTCGTTCGCAAGTCCTGAGGAGGCGGCCAGATGACGGGAGTGCCGGCATCCGCGCCGGGCGGCCCCGGCACGCCTGGTACGCATGGTGCCGCCGGCGTTTCCGGTACGGGCGCTGCCGATGCTCAGCGCTCGAAGTCGCAGCGCGGCGGGAAGCTGGGCGCCGTGGCCGTCGACCAGGCCAGCCTCTGGAACGTGGCCAACCTCCTGACCATGCTCCGGCTCATCCTCGTGCCGGGCTTCGTGGCGCTGATGCTGGCCGACGGGGGATACGACCCTGTCTGGCGGGCCTGGGCCTGGGCCGCCTTCGCCATCGCCATGATCACCGACATCTTCGACGGTCACCTGGCGCGGACGTACAACCTGGTCACCGACTTCGGGAAGATCGCCGACCCGATCGCCGACAAGGCGATCATGGGAGCGGCGCTGATCTGTCTGTCCTCGCTCGGTGATCTGCCGTGGTGGGTGACAGGAATCATCCTCGGTCGTGAGCTCGGGATCACCTTGCTGCGCTTCCTGGTGATCCGCTACGGCGTGATCCCCGCGAGCCGCGGCGGCAAGGTGAAGACACTCGCGCAGGGCACCGCGGTGGGGATGTACGTCCTGGCCCTGACAGGGCCGCTGGCGACTCTGAGGTTCTGGGCGATGGCTGTGGCCATCGCTCTGACTGTGGTGACGGGGGTCGACTATGTGAGACAAGCCATGGTGTTGCGGCGCCAGGGTCTCGTGGAGCGGAAGGCCGCGGCGGAGGAGGCGGAAGGATGACTTCCGAGGCCGCTGAAGTGCTGCGACTACTTACGGTGAGGGGTGAGACGCTCGCTGTTGCCGAGTCGCTGACGGGTGGCCTGGTGGCGGCGGAGATCGCCGCGGTGCCCGGAGCCTCCCAGGCCTTTCGTGGTTCCGTGACCGCATACGCCACCGATCTGAAGCGGGATGTACTCGGCGTCGACGCCACCCTGCTGGATCAGCATGGGGCGGTGAATCCGCAGGTGGCAGCCCAGATGGCGGCGGGCGTACGCAAACTGATCGGCGCGGACTGGGGCATCGCGACCACGGGTGTCGCGGGGCCCGATCCCCAGGACGGGCAGTCGGTCGGGACCGTTTTCGTGGCCGTCGACGGGCCCTTCGGCCCAGTTTCCGGGCAAGTGGATGGCGGGAAAGTGGTGTCGCTGCGGTTGAACGGCGACCGTGCGGAAATTCGTAGGGAGAGTGTACGGAGCGTACTCGCGCTGCTCCTGGAGGAGCTTGCGGGCGAACAGACCGGGAATGCGCCGGCACAGGATACGGAACAGAACGGGGGGACTTGATGTTTGCAGCCCTGAGTGAACACAACAGCGCTCCCCGCACGGCCGCGGCGCAAGGCGGTACGGTGGGGCGTGAAGGATGCGGCTACGCGGTCCGAGGAGGGAGCCACCGATGATTCTGCTCCGTCGCCTGCTGGGTGACGTGCTGCGTCGGCAGCGCCAGCGCCAGGGCCGTACTCTGCGCGAAGTCTCCTCGTCCGCCCGAGTCTCACTCGGCTATCTCTCCGAGGTGGAGCGGGGGCAGAAGGAGGCATCCTCCGAACTGCTGTCCGCTATCTGCGACGCGCTGGACGTACGGATGTCCGAGCTCATGCGGGAAGTGAGCGACGAGCTCGCCCTAGCCGAGCTGGCCCAGTCCGCAGCGGCCACCGAGCCGGTGCCAGCACCAGTGCGTCGACCGATGCTCAACTCCGTCTCGGTGGCCGGTGTGCCGCCGGAGCGGGTCACGATCAAGGCGCCCGCCGAAGCGGTGGACGTCGTCGCGGCGTGACCTGTCGCGACCGGGTGCATGAGCACCGGCGCGCGCCGGTGAAGCGGTAGAACGAAGCGGAAGCCCCGGTCGGGGGCCGCCAGGGAAAACCTGGGGGTGGCCGACCGGGGCTTTTGTGTTGCCTGGGGCTCCCGTTTGCCGGG
>CAMLJW010000399.1 GCA_946480485.1 uncultured Streptomyces sp.
ACTTGCGCCAGTCGAGGGCGACTTCTACGCAGTCGTCGCCGGAGCCGCTGCTGTAGCTGCTCTTGAACCAGGCCAGTTCGTGGGTGCTCATCATGCTCCTCGCATCCGCTTCAGCAGGCTCACCGAGTCTTCGAGGGTGAGAGCCTGTGAGCGCATCCTGGCATATCGGCTCTGGAGCACACTGATCTCTTTTGGGTCAGAAATGAACTGGCCGCCGCGCTGCCCCTCGCTGTAGGCGAACCACTTGTTGTCCGGCGTCTCCAGCAACTGCACGGGACCATCCAGCCCGGCGTGCGTCTCCCGTACCAGCGGCATGATCTGGAACTCGATGTTCCGATGCTCGGCGAGGCCGACGACGTGATCGATGAGTTCCAGAGTGACCTCCGCCCCTCCCATCCGCCGCAGGAACAGATGCTCTTCGAGGATGAAGCTGTACGCCGTGTTCGGCCGCTCCGTCAGCAGTTTCTGGCGCTCAGCCCGCGCCGCCAGCTGAGCCTCGATCTGCTCGTCCCCGAGCGGCGGAAGCTGGTTGGCGAACAACGTCCGCGCATACGCCTCCGTCTGCAACAGCCCCGGAATCAACCGGCACTCGTATGTGTAGAGCGTCAACGCCTCCTGCTCCAACTGCGCCCACCGCCGAAACCAGGACGCCAGACCGCGCTGCTTCGACAACTGGTTCACCGCCAGCCGCAACGTCCCGAAGGCATCCAGCGAGGCCTCGCACTGGTCGACGAACCTGGGCGGCGGAAAACGTCTGCCCTGCTCGATCGAGGCCAGGAAGTGGACCGAGTAGCCGATCTCCGGGGCGAGTGAGTCCTGCGTGTGCCCGGCGCGCTTGCGAAAGCTCTTCAGCACGGCGCCGAAGGCCTTGAGCCCGTCGGACGTTTCGGGCTCGGTTTTCTCCGGCGTACTCGACGACATCACGGAATCCCCCTGACGCTCGCTTACTGATCCCCGCCAACTCGCCCATGCTCACAGTCGGTTACGCGTACTGTCCACTTTCCGCACTCGTACACTTACGGACTGTACGAGTCCCGCGTCTGGTGAGCGCGGTTCCCGCAGGCCACGTTGAGGTTCATGCCAGTCGAAGCGCCAGAAGCCCAACGCCCCGCAGTCGTACACGCGTTCACGCAGCGTTTCAGCGCCACACCCCGCGGCGCCCGTCTCGCCCGGCGCCTCGCGAGATACCACCTGGACGAGTGGGGCATCCCCTACGACTGCGAACTCTCCGAATCCGCCGCCCTGCTCGTCGCCGAGCTGGCCGCGAACGCCGCCACACACGGCCGGGTGGCGGGCCGCGACTTCGAGCTCGGGCTGCTGCTCCGCGGAAGTACGCGCGTGGGTCCGCGGCCAGCCTCCGCTCCTTGAGGTCCAACAGGCCACTTACCCTTCTCGGCTGCTACGGCTGCTACGACGTTCAAGCTCGATTGCTACAGCGCCCAAGACTGGCACGCGAAGAATACGGTCCGGGTCTGGCACTGGCCCCTTGGCCGGTCACAGCCTCCGAGCCCACCGCTCCCGCTCATCCGAAGTCCCGCCCCCGCAGGCCCTGCGCGTCGTGTGCCGATGCCGATGCCGATGCCGACTCGGACGGGAGTGGGCGTTCGTCCGGTCGGCGTCAGGAACTCGTGAGGATGACGAGTTTCCCGGTCGCTCGGGTCATCGCCACATAGCGGTCGACCGCTCCTTCTACGCCCTTGCCGAACGCCTCTGGGTCGATGAGGACGACCAGGTCGAACTCGAGCCCCTTCGACAGCTCCGGGGTCAGCGACCGGACGCGGGGCGTCGTCCGGAATGTGCCAATTCCGATGTCCTCAGCGCCGATGACGCAGGCGATCCCGTCTCCTTGTGCGGCGAGCCAGTCGTCGAGGATCGAGCTCAGGTCCGAAGCAGATCCGTGTACGACGGGGACGTTGCCGCTGCGGATGGAGGTCGGCACGTTGGCGTCCGGGAGCACGGCCCGGATGACCGGCTCGGCTTCCGCCATGATCTCTTCCGGCGTCCGGTAGTTGATGCTCAGGGAGGCCAGGTTGATCCGGTCGAGCCCGATCCGCTCGAGCCGTTCCCGCCACGACTCCGTGAACCCGTGCCTGGCCTGGGCACGATCCCCGACGATGGTGAAGCTCCGGGACGGGCACCGGAGCAGCAGCATCTGCCACTCCGCGTCGGTCAGTTCCTGAGCCTCGTCCACGACGATGTGCGCGAACGGGCCGGCGAGCAGGTCCGGTTCGGTGCTGGGCAGTGCGGTCTCGTCGACCAGGGTGTCCCGCAGATCCTGTCCGTGCAGCATCGTCACCGCCCCCTCACCGTCGGCATCGGCTTCGAGCAGGTTGTCGATGACGCCGGCCATGCGCTCGTGTTCGGCGGCGAGAGCGGCGATGCGCCGACGCTTACGTCGTGCCGCCTCCGGGTCGCCGAGCCGCTGCCGTGCCGCGTCCAGGATCGGCAGGTCGGACACCGTCCAGGCCCGCGCGTCCTCGCGCTGCAGCTTCCGAACGTCGTCCCGGCTGAGCCAGGGAGCGCACATCCGCAGGTAGGCGGGTACCGACCACAGGTCTCCGACGAGATCAGCCGCTTCGAGCAGCGGCCACGCGCGGTTGAAGGTCGTGAGCAGCTCCCTGTTCTGCAGCAGCGACTTGCGGAGCAGGTCGGGCGAGACGTCGCCGTCGTGCTTGTCGGTCAGGATCGTGAGCAGCTCCTCCCAGACCTGGTCGCGCGCCTCGTTGTGCGGTGTACCGGATTCCGCTGCTTCGAACGCCACGGCCCAGTCGGCGCCGCTCAGCCAGATGTCGGACCAGTGGGTCGTGATCGTCATCCCCTTGGTGGGCGGTTCCTCGTAGAACCTGACGGCCGTCTCGATCGCCTTCACCATGTTGGCGGACGACTTCAGGAGGGCCACGTTCGGGTCGGTCTCGATCGCTGCTGCGGCTCCCTCGGCGACGAGGTTCCGCAGGGTGCAGGTCTGCACGCCCTCCTCTCCGAGGCTGGGGAGCACGTCGGCGACATAGGCGAGGTAGGGCTGGTGCGGACCGACGAACAGTACGCCGCCCCGGCGATGACCGAGGCGGGGGTCGGAGTGGAGGAGGTAGGCGGAGCGGTGCAGAGCGACGACGGTCTTGCCCGTACCCGGACCGCCGTCGACGACGAGAGCGCCGCGGGATCCCGCGCGGATGATGGCGTCCTGGTCGGCCTGGATGGTGCCGAGCACGTCCCGCATCCGTGCCGACCGGTTGCTGCCCAGGCCGGCGATGAAGGCGGACTGGTCGTCGAGCGCGGCGTGCCCGACAAACCCGTCCGAGGTGAACACCTCGTCCCAGTAGTCGCTGATCCGGCCGCGGGTCCAGCGGTACCTGCGGCGGCTTGCCAGACCCATCGGGTTGGCGTGGGTGGCTCCGAAGAACGGCTCAGCCGCGGGGGAGCGCCAGTCGATCAGCAGCCGACGACCCGCGCTGTCCGTAAGGCCGAGTCGTCCGACGTACAGGGGCTCGGGGTTGTCCGCGCTGACCATGTGTCCGAGGCACAGGTCGAGACCGAAGCGACGCAGTGCGCGCAGGCGAGCGGTCAGCCGGTGGATCTCCGTGTCCCGGTCCATCGCCTGCCGGCCTACGCCGCCGGGCGCCCTGCGCTCGGCATCGAGGCGCTCGGTCAGCTCGGCGATCGACTGCTCGAGGCACTCCGCGAGGGCCGCGAAGTGTTGCTCATCGCCGGCGATCAGCGTCGGGTCGGCCTTGGGGGAGAGGCGGTCGGGAAGGTCGAACGCGCTGGTGGTCAGGGGGTTCACGTATCAGCTCCGATATGAGGCCGCTTGCGACCATGGCGCGCGGCAAGGCGTCTGGACCGGCGTGACGCATGTGGACCGGCGTGACGCATGTGGTGCCATGACGAGCAACGCTCCGCCCGACGTGGACCCCGTGTGGTTGCGGCGCCACGCTGCCGGGGCGGCCGCTGCCGTTGCCGGTCGGCGCAGGTCCTGGCTTCGGTCGGCAATTCTGCGGCACGACCGGGGCCTTGCCGCAAGCCCCCCGGTGCGCTATACGTTGAGAGTGGCAAGGAGTGGGTAACCTCCTTGCCTTTGCCTTTGCGCCTGTCGTCTGCTGTGGCCTCTTGTCGTCTGCTGTGGACGGACAAGTTTTTCGCGGAGCGGCGGCGCACATACGGCGATACCGCCGCCCAGGAGGATCTCCCGGGCCTACGGATGAGGATCTCCCCGGGCCGGTAGGCCCGGGACGGACGCAGCAGCGGAACCCATGTCGACCGGCCGTGTACGCGCGCGGGCCGAGGTGTGGCGGGCAGCGCGGCGCGCTACTGCCGGTAGCCGCTCAGGAACCGTCCGATCCGGCTGATCGCCGCGTCGAGGTCGTCGGTGTGCGGGAGGGTGAGGATGCGGAAGTGGTCGGGGTGCGGCCAGTTGAAGCCGGTGCCCTGGACGACCTGGATCTTCTCCCGCAGCAGCAGATCGAGGACGAACCTCTCGTCGTCATGGATCGGGTGCACCTTGGGGTCGATGCGCGGGAACGCGTACAGCGCGCCCTTCGGTTTCACGCAGGAGACGCCCGGGATCTCGTTGAGCTTCTCCCAGGCACGGTCGCGCTGTTCGCGCAGGCGACCGCCGGGTGCGGTGAGTTCGCGGATGGACTGCCGGCCGCCGAGCGCGGCCTGGATGGCGTACTGGGCAGGCACGTTGGCGCACAGCCGCATGGAGGCCAGCATCGTCAGGCCCTCCAGATAGTTGCGCGCGTGCTGGCGCGGGCCCGTGACCACCATCCACCCGGACCGGAAGCCCGCCACGCGATACGTCTTCGACAGTCCGCAGAAGGTGAGGATCACCAGGTCGGGGGCGAGTGCGGCGGCCGAGTGGTGCACGGCGTCGTCGTACAGGATCTGGTCGTAGATCTCGTCGGCGAAGACCATGAGGCCGTGGCGGCGGGCGAGGTCGAGCATGCCCTCGATGATCGCCTTCGGGTAGACCGCGCCCGTCGGGTTGTTGGGGTTGATGATGACGAGGGCCCTGGTGCGGTCGGTGATCTTCGACGCCATGTCGTCCAG
>CAMLJW010000400.1 GCA_946480485.1 uncultured Streptomyces sp.
CGCCATCATGCTCGGATTCGTCGGCGAGACTCCCGATGCCGTCGATCCGGATCGCGCTACTTCACCGCCCCGGCCATCACGCCGGACACGAACTGCCGCTGGAACGCGAAGAACACGGCCAGTGGGATCACCATCGAGATGAAGGCGCCGGGCGCCAGGATCTCGATGTTGCCGCCGAACTGCCGTGTCTGCGCCTGCAGTGCGACCGTCAGTGGCTGCGACTGCGAGTCCGAGAACACCAGGGCCACCAGCATGTCGTTCCAAACCCACAGGAACTGGAAGATGCCGAGCGAGGCGATGGCGGGCGCGCCGAGCGGCAGGATGACCGTGGCGAACAGCCGGGTCTCGCCCGCGCCGTCCAGCCGCGCCGCCTCCAGGAGTTCCCGGGGGATCTCCGCGAAGAAGTTCCGCAGCAGGAAGATCGCGAACGGCAGGCCGAAGCCCACATGGAAGAGCACCACGCCGATGATGTCACCGAAGATCCCGAGCGTGCCGAACAGCTCGGACAGCGGGATCAGCGCCACCTGCACCGGAACGACCAGGAGTGCCACCACGAGCACGAACCAGTGGTCACGGCCCTTGAAGTCCATCCAGGCGAAGGCGTATCCGGCCATGGCCCCGACGAGTACGACGAGCGCGGTGGCCGGCACGGTGATCCACACGGTGTTGACCAGGGCGCTCATGATGTCGTCGTTCTCGAACAGCGCGGCATAGCTCTCGGTGGTGAGCTGGGCCGGCTTGCTGAACACCTCCCACCAGCCACTGGCCGCGATGTCCGTCGGATCGCGGAACGACGACGCGAGCAGCCCCACCGTCGGCGTCACCCACAGCAGCGCGACCAGGATCAGGAAGACCCGCAGTGCTCCGCCGGCCGCCCCGCTCGAGATCCGGGAGGCGAGCGAGCGCTTTTGGGGTTGGGCCGCCGGGGACTCCTTCACGAGTGCGGGGGGTACGGAGGACGAGGGTACGGAGGGTGCGGTCACCGCTGGCGCTCCCTTCGCAGTCGGCGGATGTTGACGAACATCACCGGCAGGACGAGCAGCAGCAGGATGATGCCGAGCGCGCTGCCCAGACCGAAGTCGCCGCCGCCGCCGAACGACGCGTTGTACATCATCAGGGCGAGCACGTTGGCGTCGTCCTGGGTGGGCTGCGGGGCGATGATGTAGACCAGGTCGAAGATCTTCATCACGTTGATCATCAGGGTGACCAGGACGACGACGAGAACGGGCGCGAGGAGGGGGACGGTGACCCTTCTGAACACCTGCCATTCGCCCGCGCCGTCCACCCGCGCCGCCTCCAGCAGGTTGCGGTCCACCCCCGCCAGACCCGCCGCGATGAGCACCATGGCGAAGCCCGCCCACATCCAGGCGTACGCGCCGATGACGGCCGGAGTCACGAGGGCCGGGCCCAGCCACTCGATGCCGTTGTAGGGCGCCGCGAAGTTCGCAGCGGGCAGCCGCAGTCGGGCACCGTCGGCAGACTCCGGGAGCGTGAACGCGCCGTCCGCCCCGGTCGTCGCGCTCGCGACCACCTTTCCGTCCCGTACGGCCTCGACCTTGACGCCCTTCAACCCCTTCTCGCCCGGGTCGACGGCACCCTTCTCGCCGCCGCCGCCCAGCTTGAAGTCCAGCCACACCGTGCCGGAGACCTGGCCGGCCTCGGCCGTCGGCGGCTTGGCGTCCTCGGGACCGTCGGGCAGCTTGTTCGGAGCGATACCGACCAGCGGCAGCAGCGCCGGTGAGCCCGCGCTGACCGTGCCCCGCGAGGTGAAGTCACCGCCACCGGACGCCCTGAGGTCGCTCACCTGCGAGGGCCGGGCATGGGGATAGACGGACGAGTCGGCGAACGCGTCGTGCGCCCCCACCACCACGGCGTTGGCCACACCCTGGTCCGGGTTCTGCTCGTACACCAGACGGAAGATGATGCCCGCGGAGAGCATCGAGATCGCCATCGGCATGAAGACGATCAGCTTGAACGCCGTGCCCCACCGCACCCGTTCGGTCAGCACGGCGAAGATCAGGCCGAGTGCCGTGACCAGGGCCGGCGCGACCGCCACCCAGATCGCGGTGTTCCTGACGGCTGTGAGCGTGGCGTCGTTGGTGAAGACATCCCCGTAGTTCTCCAGACCGACGAAGCCGGAGCCGTCCGCGTCGAACAGGCTCCGCCACGCCGTGTACCCGATCGGGTAGACCACGAGCGCACCGAGCAGCACCAGCGCGGGTAGCAGGAAGAGACCTGCCACCCATGCCTGGGTGCCCGTCACGCTCTTTTGCTTTCCGGCGGGGGGCACCGGACCGGCCGGGCCCCCCGCCATCGCCGCCTGCGACGACATGGGCTGCCGTCAGCCCTTGTAGGCGTCGGCGGCAAAGGCCTCGAGAGCCTGCTGCGCGCCCTCGACGTCCGAGGGGTTCTTCAGGAAGTCCTGCAGTCCCTTCCACTCGCCCTGGCCCTGGGTGCCGCCGAACGCCGCCGGGGCCTGGTCGGACATGTCGAAGCGGAAGTCGTCGCCCGCGGCGAGCACCGCCTCGGCGATGTCCCGGGTCACGTCGTCCTGGTACGTCTTGCGGTCCATCTCCTTGTTGGGGGAGACGAAGCCGCCCTGCGCCGCCCATATCTCGGCCGCGTCCGTCGACGCCAGGAAGGCCAGCAGTGCCTGCGAGGCCTTGTCGTCCTTCAGGGCCACGGCCACGTCACCGGCGCTGACCACCGGCGACTCGTCACCGACCGCCGGGAAGGGGAAGACCTTGGCGTCCGTACCGATCTTGGCCTTCGTGTCGGCGTTGATGTTCGCCGCGACGAAGTCGCCCTCAAAGACCATCGCGGCCGGGGTGTCGCCGTTGAACGTCTGCGTGACGGACTTCGGGAACTCCGTCTGCAGCGCGCCCTTGCTGCCGCCCGCGAGCAGCTCGTCCTTGCCCCACAGCTCGGCGAGGGCGGTCAGGGCCTCCTTGACCGTGGGGTCCGTCCACTTGATCTCGTGCGCGGCCAGCTGGTCGTACTTCTCCGGTCCCGCCTGCGAGAGGTAGATGTTCTCGAACCAGTCGGTGAGGGTCCAGCCGTCCGCGCCCCCGACGGACACCGCGGGCCAACCGGCGTCGGACAGCGTCTGCGCCGTCTGGACGAAGTCGTCCCAGGTCTTTGGCTCCTCTGTGATCCCGGCGGCCTCGAAGGCCGCGGTGTTGTACCAGACCAGGGACTTGTTGGCGGCCTTCGCGTACACGCCGTACTGCTTGCCCTGGTACGCGCCCAGGTCCTTCCAGCCCGCCGAGAAGTTCTTGTCGAGCTGCGCCTGTGCCTCGGCGCCGAGGGGCTTGATCCAGCCCTTGTCGGCGAACTGGTGCAACACACCGACCTGCGGCAGGAACGCCACGTTCGGCGGCTTGCCGCCTTGGATCTTCGTGCCCAGGAAGGTGGAGGTGTCGTTGCCGGTCGGCACGAAGCTGACCTCCGCGCCCGTGCGCTTCTCGAACTCGTCCAGCACCTTGGTGAAGTTTTCCTGCTCGGGGCCGGTCCAGACGGCCGCGACCTCCAGCTTCTGACCGTCCAGTTTGGGAAGTTGGACCGTTGCCGCCGTACTTGGTGCGCCGCCGTCACTTCCTTCGTCTTCGTTGCTGTCGTCGCCGCACGCGGTGAGCGTGAACGCCATCGCCCCCGCGGCGACGGCGGCTGCGGCCTTGGTGGCCCTGCCTTTCCTGTGCGGCTTATGTATACGAAGAGTGCTGCGCATCCCTGCCCCGTTCCGCGTCGAACGTCCGAGCGCTGTCCCGTGCGCTCTTGGTGTACGCCCGCCTGGTTGGCGACGGCAAGAGCGCCTGCGCTGTCAGGGGCGTGATCGTGACCACCTCGTGACGTGGCGTCATGTTGATGACGCGTCAGGACATGCGGTTGTGCGCGGGGCGGTGTCGTCAGAGGCATGCGGGCTGTGCGGGGCCGGCGTCCTCAGAGGAGTGGCGGCACCTTCGCGGCCGAGACGGAGCGGGCGGCTCGCTCGAGGGCGCTGGCGAGGAGGGCGAGGTCCGTCGGCCCGTTGCCCAGCTCGCGTACGGGGCGACGGGCCGGCGGGTCGCCCATGCGGTCCCACTCCAGGGGGGCGACCGTGGGGCGCAGGGTGGACGTGCGCGGGATGCGGCCCGTGACTCGGCCTCCCTGGAAAGGAGTTGGCCGACCGACTGACTGACGATGGATACCGGAGAGGTGCCCGCGACCGGGTGCGGGTTCCTCAGGGCCAAACGAGGGCGCTTCCAGCACGATCCGCAGCATGGCCCGCCGGGCCAGCTCCGTCCCGGCGGCACGGGTTCCCCCGGCGGTGGCGGCCACCAGATGCACCCCGAGCCGGTCACCGTCCCGCGCCACGGCCTCCAGCGCCCGTACGACGGATCCGGCGGCCGGGCGTCCCGGTGAGCCCAGCGCGGGGCAGAGGAGTGCGTCCAGATCGTCGACGATCACGACGAGCCGGGGGAGCGGCGGGCCCGCGTCCGCCGCCCGCCGCTGCTCGGCGGCGGGGCGCAGGGGGAGGGTGGAGCTCGAGGGCGGGTCGAGGTCGGTCGCGCCGGGCTGCCTGTTCAGGGAGCCCGGCTGCATGGAGCCCCGATTTATGGAGCCCCGTACTGAGCTCTGCCCCACGATGCGGCCGGACAGCTGCTGCTGTGTGTGCCACTCGGTGAAATCGAGACGCCCGAGGAGCTCCGCGCGTCGCTTCAGCTCCGCCGCGAGCGACTGGGCGAACTCCCGCATCCGGACCGGGTCGTGGCTCGCGAGATGCGTGGTGACATGGGGCAGGTCGGTGCAGACCCGCAGTCCGTCCCCACCCGCGCCGGCACCGCCCCCGGAGCTGTCGCTTCCGTCGACGAGTACCATCCCCAGCCGGTCGGGCCGCTCCGCGGCGGCCAGCGACGCGGCGACCGAGCGCAGCAGCTCCGTACGCCCGCTGCCCGACGGCCCTTCGACCAGCAGATGCGGCCCCTCGTCCGCGAGGTCCACGCAGGCGGGCCCGCGCGGCCCGGCCCCGAGCACGGCGACCGC
>CAMLJW010000401.1 GCA_946480485.1 uncultured Streptomyces sp.
TCGTCGTCCGCCACGCCACCGGGCACGCGGAGCCCGAGCACCGACACACCGGGCACCAAGGAAGCCTCGGCAGCCGCGCACTCGGGCACCACCACCTGCTCGTATCCTGCGTCCGCCGCGGCGAGCACCGCCGGCAGCACACCCCGTACGGGCCGCACCCGACCGTCCAGACCCAGCTCCCCGATCATCACGATGTCGGCGAGCATCCGCGGATCGATCCGCTCGGAGGCGCCCAGCACGGCGCAGGCGACCGCCAGATCGAAGCCGCTTCCGCCCTTCGGCACCGACGCCGGGCTGAGCCCCACTGTGAGCTTCTTCTGAGGCCACTCGCCGCCGGAGTTGACCACGGCCGCCCTCACCCGGTCCTTGCTCTCGATGAGGCTCTTGTCGGGCAGTCCGACCAGTGTGAACGCCGCGACCCCCGGTTCCAGGTCCGCCTGGACCTCGACGACGACGCCCTCGACGCCGACCAGGGCCACCGAGCACGTACGGGCGAATCCCATCAGGCCACCCCCCGGACGTGCTCCACGACGGGTGCGCCACGGTCGGGGAGGAGCACGCCGACGAGGTCGATGCGTACGCCACCGGGTGGCGCCCCTCCGTGTTCCTGCAGCCAGCGCTCGGCGAGGCCCCGCAGCCGCTCGGTCTTGAGCGGCGTGATGGCCGCCATCGGGTGTTCGAAAACGCCCGCCCTGCGGGTCTTGACCTCGCAGACGACGAGAGCGTCGCCGTCCTGGGCCACGATGTCGATCTCACCGGTCCTGCCACTGCGCCAGTTGCGCTCCAGGACCTTCATCCCAGCCTCGGCCAGCCGCCGCGCGGCCAGGTCCTCACCGTACTTGCCGAGTGCGCTACGTGCGTTTCCTGCGCTGCGTGCCCTGCCCGCGCTGCCTGCGTTCATGTCGGCACCACCTCCGGCGCCAACACTGAGGGCACATCCGCGAGCTATTGGATCTTGGTGGACAACTTTCCGTCTGTGGACAACTCAGTCACTCACACGAGTCTCCGGCCAGGTCCCTCAGCTGCTCGGCAGCTCCAGATCACTCTTGTTCAGCTCCTCAATATTCACGTCCTTGAACGTGAGTACCCGTACTTGCTTCACGAAACGAGCGGGCCGATACATGTCCCACACCCAGGCGTCCGCCATGGACACCTCGAAGAACACCTCGCCCTGGACCGAGTGGACCTGCATCTCGTAGTCGTTCGTGAGGTAGAAGCGCCGTTCGGTCTCGATCACGTATTTGAACAGACCGACGACATCGCGGTACTCCCGGTAGAGCTGCAGCTCCATCTCGGTCTCGTACTTCTCGAGGTCCTCGGCGCTCATGGCATGTTCCCCTTCAGCCGTGCGTCCCCCTATTGTGCGCCAGCCCTGTGAGCCCCTGGACAATTTCCGTGTCGAGGATCTCCGGTCTCAGGCCAGCCGGGGGACCTTCGCCGAGCAGCCTGCGTTTAGCAGCCCGGCGAGTCTGGTCGGATACACCGTCTCATGTGCCTCGGTGAGTTCCTGGCACGTCCACCAGCACGCTTCGGCGACTCTGCTCCTGTTCCAGCTCCGTCGAGTTCACGGGCGCGGTCGCCGTCCGGGTCGTACGGGCCAGCTCATACCACTCGTCCTGGTCCCACCGGCGTCCCGCGAACGGAAGGAGCAGGTCCCGCTGCCACAGCACCGGGCCCAGCTCGACATCGGTGCTGCCGGTCTCCTCCACGAGTTCCCGCAATGCGGCTTCCTCGCGCGTCACGTCGCACTCCGCCCCGCCGCCCGACGCGAACCACCAGTTGCCTTTCCCGTGTCTCCGGCGCATCAGCCGGCACGTGCTTGCTCCCTCGTCCCGGTACTGCTCTGCCGCCGAGCCGCCCTCTTGGCGACCGGCCCGTAAACCGCCCCGCCGAGGACGAGCACGGCGCCCGCCACGATCGCGGCGAGGATCAGCCGCAGGGGACCCGGCTGGGAGGTGGCGCCGAGCGTCTCGAAGCTGGAAGGGCGGTCCAGCATGCCGTTCACGGGCCACGCCACCGCGTCGACCCGCGCGCTCACCGCTCCGGTCGGCACCGAGCCGCTGCCGGCCTCCGTGAGGTGAGCTGTCGAGTCGAGGGAACCGCCGCGCTCGTCACCGAGCAGGAAGAGACGGCCTTCGGGGACGGTGATGGTCGGAATCCTGCTCGCCTCGGCCTTGGAGCTCTTGACCAGATACGGTTCTTCGATCTTCTTGCCGTTGACGGTCAGTTTGCCGTCCGTACAGCACGCGACCGTGTCACCCCCCACTGCGACGACGCGCTTGACCATGGGGAGACTGCCCCATCCGGCCTGTTTGAAGACGACGACATCGCCGCGCTTGACGTCACTGCCGTCGATCCGCTCGGCAAGGATCCGGTCGCCGGCCGCGATGGTGGGCGACATGGACCCGGTCGGCACGGTGTACGGCTGGTAGACGACCGCGCCCCAGGCAAATCCTCCGAGGAAGAGCACACAGCCGAGGGCCACGGCCAGTCCCGACAGCATGCTGCCGAGCCGTCCATGGCCCTCGTCCGTACACCATGTCCCGCTCATCCCAGTGCTCCCCCCACTCGGAGAATCGACCCCGGGAAGCTGTTTCCCGGCCCCCGGAAGATCGGGCCATCCGGGACGGCACCCTACCCGGCGGTACCACCTCCAGAGATCCTCCGGTTTCCGACGATGAGGCGACGCCTGTGCCACAACACCAGGGGCGCCGCGCCCGCGAGGCCGAGCGCGCCCGGTGCGGCGGCCGCGCCGAGGCCCTGGTCGAAGGTGTCGGGCACCGGCAGTGTGGACCAGCGGCTGGGGGGCCAGGCGACCACGAGGGCGCGGCCCACGACGTTGTCGACAGGGACGAAGCCGTTGTTCTTGTCGTACTGGTGATAGCGGGAGTCCATCGAGTTCTGCCGGTGGTCACCCATGACCCAGATTTTGCCTTCTGGTACCTTCACCTTGAACTGGCCCCCGATGGCGTCGACCGTGCACGGCGTGTCCCCGGGGTACACGTATGACTGCTCGTTCAGGGCCTTGCCGTTGACTTTCAGGGGGCCGGTGCCCTGGCACTCGACGGTGTCGCCGCCGACCGCGACGACCCGCTTGATGAGGTCCTTCTCCTCGGCGGACGGCATCAGGCCGATCCAGCTGAGGACCCTCTGAGCCGCGTTCTGCTGGGGTGTCGGCTCGCCCAGCAGCCAGTCGTCGGGGTCGTGGAAGACCACGACCTCGCCCCGCTCGGGCTGCGAGCCGAACCAGGGGGTGAGCTTGTCCACCAGGACGCGGTCCCCCTGCTGGAGGGTGTTCTGCATCGAGTCCGAGGGGATCGAGAACGCCTGTACCAGGAAGGTCTTGATCAGCAGCGCGAGGAGCAGCGCGATGCCGATGAGCAGCGGCAGTTCCTTCCAGAAGGACCGCTGCTTCTTCGGCTTCGGAGCGTCGTCGCCCCACTCACCCTTGTCGCCACCGCCTCCGGAGTCGCCCCCGGAGGCCGCGCCGTCCGCTGCGGCCGGGGGAGCCGTCTCATCGGGTCGCTCCGGCCTGTCCTCAGGGCCCTCGTGCCCAGACCGTGCGCCGACCGCCAAATCCCCCACATCCACTCCTCAGTCCGTACCGCCGCCTGCGCCTGATCCGGCGCAGAACCACTCCCATAACGAGCGGGAGTTCCGCAGGGCTCGGGAGCGGGATCGATTCGTGTCGATCCGCATTGGCCACCCTATGCGACGCTCCAAGGGCGGTGGTCGACCCGCCGGGCGCGTCGGGCACGGACGCGTAGGTGTCGGGTTCCTCCAGGCGGCTCCAGTGGCCGATGGGCCAGGCGATGACCATGGCCCGGCCGACGACCCCGTCCTCGGAGACGGTGCCGTCGAACCCCTCCGTGCGGTGGTAGCGGGAGTCCGCGGAGTTGGCCCGGTGGTCCCCCATGACGAACAGGCGGCCCGCCGGGACCTTCACCTCGAACGGGATCGACGAGGGTTTGTTGCCGGGGTGGATGTACGGCTCATTGAGTGGCATGCCGTTGACGGTGACGCGGTCCTGGGCGTCGCAGCACTTGACGGTGTCACCACCGACCGCGACGACCCGCTTGATCAGGTCCTGTTCGTTCTCGGAGGGCAGCAGGCCGATGAAGCTCAGCCCCTGCTTGACCTGCTTGACGACAATGGGGTCGTCCTGCTTCCCGGTCGTCTGCTCGTCCTCGAGCCACCCTCCGGGGTCCGTGAAGACGACGACGTCGCCGCGTGTGGGTTTCGAGCCGAACCACGGGGTGAGCTTGTCGACCAGGACGCGGTCGCCGATCCGGATCGTCTGTTCCATGGAGCCCGACGGGATCACGAAGGCCTGGACGAGGAACGTCTTCAGGACGAGGGCGATGAGCAGGGCGACACCTATGAGGAGCGGTATCTCCTTGATCGCCGAGCGCTGCCTGCGCCGCTTGATCTTGCGGGCGAGCTTGCGCCGTTCAGCCCGACCCGGCCGGGCTGCCCCGCCGGCGCGGCGGGCCCCGGTGGGCAGCAGGTTGCCGGCGGAGGTGCTCGAGACCCCGCGCGGTTTGCCGCGTTTACCCATGCGCACCGTCCACAGCAGGCACGCGCGCGTGGACGTCCACGTGATCCAGACGGGTCCAGTGGTCCACGGGCCAGGCGATCCAGTCGGCCCTGCCGATCACGTCAGCGACGGGGATCATGCCGCCGCCCGGCGAGCCCAAGTGGTCGCGGGAGTCTCTGGAGTCTCTGCGGTGGTCTCCAAGGACGAACAGGGTGCCGTCGGGCACGACGACGTCGAAGGGAGCCTCGGACGGCTTGTTCCCCGGATACAGAAACGTCGATTCGTCGACCGACCGGCCGTTCACCTCGAGCCTCCCCCGCTCGTCGCAGCACACCACACGGTCGCCCCCCACGCCCACCACCCGCTTGACGAAGTCGGACCCGGCCGGCTCGGCAAGTCCCAGGGAGGCCGCCGCCCCTTGAAGCAGCGCGCCGACGGCGTCTGTCGCCGGCTGGCGAACCTGGTGCCCTGCCAGGTGATCACC
>CAMLJW010000402.1 GCA_946480485.1 uncultured Streptomyces sp.
GCTAGTGTCCTGAGTCTCAGAAGGACTGCATATTTAGGATTTGGGGTTCGGTAGGCGGTTCAGGTAGCCGGCGAGGCGTTCGAAGATCTCGTCGGCGGACTTGGTCCAGGTGAAGGGCTGGGGGTCTTCGTTCCAGTGGGCGATCCAGTCGCGGATGTCCTTCTCCAGGGTCTGGACGTTCTTGTGGACGCCGCGCCGTATCTGTTTGTCCGTCAGTAGGCCGAACCAGCGCTCGACTTGGTTGAGCCAGGACGAGCTGGTGGGCGTGAAGTGCATGTGGAAGCGCGGATGTGCGAGCAGCCACTTCTGGATGGCGGGGGTCTTGTGCGTGGCGTAGTTATCGCAGATCAGGTGGACGTCGAGCTCGGCGGGGACTTCCTTGTCGAGCTTGGCGAGGAACTTCTTGAACTCGGCGGAACGGTGGCGGCGGTGAAGGGAGCCGATGACCTCGCCGGTGGCGGTGTTGAGGGCCGCGAACAAGGTGGTGACGCCGCCACGCAGGTAGTCATGGGTGCGGCGCTCGGGCATGCCCGGCATCATCGGCAGCACCGGGGCCGAGCGGTCCAACGCCTGGATCTGCGACTTCTCGTCAACGCAGAGCACAATGGCGCGCTCGGGCGGATCGAGGTACAGGCCCACCACATTGCGGACCTTCTCGACGAACTGCGGGTCCTTGCTCAGCTTGAAGGTGTCGACCTGGTGCGGCTTGAGGCCGAAGGTGCGCCAGATCCGCGAGATCGTCGACTGGCTCAGCCCGCTCTGCTTCGCCATCTCGCGGGTGGACCAGTGCGTGGCACCCTTCGGCGTCGTCTCCAGGGTTTGCACAATCACGTCCTCGACCTGCTCGTCGGTCACTGTGCGGGCAGGCCCCGGCCGCTTCTCGTCGGCCAGGCCCTCCAGCCGGTGGGCCGCGAACCGCTTACGCCACGTTGCCACCGTGGTCGGATGGATCCCCAGGTCGGCGCCCACCGCAGTGTTCGACAACCCGTCAGCACACGCGAGAACGATCCGGCAGCGCAGCGCCAGACCCTGCGCGGACGTTGCACGCCGCGACCAGCGCAGCAACGTCTCCCGCTCGTCATCCGTCAGAACCACTTCGACCGTCGGCCGACCCATACGCGCCATGGACCCAGCATACTTCTATAGCCTTCCTAAGACTCAGGACACTAGGCAGGGCCCGGCAGCGTAGGTGAGTGGTCGGGCGCGGCATGTACGCTGCGCCCGACCGAGGCCCGTCCCCACCTCGCTGAGGTCGCTCACTGGTGGGGCAGCGCGAGGAGTCCGGGCTCGGTCTCGGTGATCAGTCCGCGCCGGACGAGGCGTTTGAGTGTTGCGGGCAGCGGGGCGATTCCGTAATCGACGGCGCTTTCGATCCTGTCCTCGCCCTCGCGCCGCACCTGCTCCGTGACTATCAGGATCCACGATCCAATGCCTCAAGGCACCACTACCACGACGTCCCCATACCCCCAGTGCGCGCGAGCCCATGGCAAGCCAAAAAATCTCATTGGCGTCTCGTCCGACATCAGTGAAGTGGAGAACAGGCGTCTTACACGAGAATCCGGAAGTACCCGTGGCAATGACGCCCCTGCCACTCCGCAGGATCGGCTATCCGTTCACGGCCAATTGTCAGCGTTGCGCCTCCTCCCGTACCGGAAGGGGAGCGAGGGTAAGCAGACCGCAGCCATAGGCCTTCTTGGGACCGATGCCGGCCAGGAGAGTGCGGCGCAGGATATCCGGGTCGGTGACGCGCAAGCGGCCCTCGAACGTCGCCGTTGAGAGGGTGATCTCGGGTCCATTGCGCTTCTTGGTGAAGCGCAATGTCTCGCGATGGGACAGTGCCACATCTGGGTTTGTGCCAACACTCCCGGCGTTGTCCGGGAGAGCAAGTCCCGGTGCAGGCTCAAGTCCGGTGCCGGCTGTCGGGATCGTGAAACCGAGTTGCGCTCGTTGCACGCGGTCAAGGAGCCAACCGAGCTGCGCGGATGCAGTGCGGTGACCGATCCGGAAGCCGCGCATGCGGGCACCGTCCCGCTCAGCAGTTGTGCGTCGTGATTCCTGCGCGGCGGTGGGTTTGTCGGGGCGTTTGGTGTTCTGGACTGGGTTGGCGGTCAGCCGAAAGGCGAATTCTTCTCCTGCTGTGAGGCGTTCGAGCAGTGGAGCGTAGTCGCGGATGAGGAAGTGATCGCCGTCGGCGGCAGGCCAGCCGGCCTGCGCGACCAGGTGGGTCCAATCGGGCCGGGTCCGCTCGGTCAGGACGAGGAGATGCGGCCGCAGCGGGTCGTCCGCGTCGATGCGCCACAGGACGCGTTCCTCGACGGTGTCCGGGAAGCCGGCCATGACGGCACCGTGCAGGCTGGCGGGACTGCGCAGCAGGCGCAACGCCGCAGGCCGGCGCGGATTGATACGGATCTTCGACAAGTACGGCAAGGTCACCAGCCCAGGAGCGCGAACGGGTCGTGTGCGGCGCCGCGCTGTACGCGACGGCCTCGGCCAGCACAAGGCGGAAGACCAGTGGGAATGGTCAGGCTCAGTCGGCGAACTCGGCGTTCAGTCAGCGCCCTACGCAGGGGGTGGAAGGAAACCGGCACGTCGGCAACGGTGTGCATACCGTCGTCGGCTTCGATGGTCGCGCTCAGGTCCTTGTGCTCCGGGTTGTTCGCTTGCCGTGCGTACGCCTTGCGTGCGGGATTCCCGGCCTCCCACGGCTGCACGGTGAGGAGGCGCTGAAGCGGGTCTTCGTCGCCGTCGACGTCGTACAGCCCCATGGCCAATGGCCTGGCCGGTGGGCACGAACGACGTCCCAGGGTCAGGGGAAAGGCCGGTGCCCGCAGAGCCGCATCCAGCTCTTCCAGCAGCGGGCGGGAGCCATGGCAGGCGGCGACAAACACGGCGTCCTGCAGGTAGTACCGCTGGGTGACGTGTGTGAACTTGGCGGGCGACGTACGCTTCTGCTCACCGTTCTTGTCGACCCGTGCCGAGAGCAGTGCATGGCCGCGGTAGTCGGCGGCGGTGTGGTAGTCGCGCAACAGGGTGCCGGGTTGGTCGGTGCGCACGCCCAGGCGCAAGGCGATCAAATCGTCGATGGGAGCACCCCGTTCGCGTCCCAGCGCGGCAGCCAGGAGTCCGGTGATTCCAGACTTGGTGGGCTCCGAGGCGGTGTCCCGGGTGTTGTACTGGGAGCTGATCCCCCAGGACTGAAGAGGACCGGCGAGACGCAACAGGAGAACGGACCGGCTTGTCACAGTGCTCCCTCCCGCAGCCAGGTGAGCGTGGTCCGCTGCAGGCGGGAGGTCAGGTCCGAGAAGTTGATGCTGGCGCCGAAGGCCTCGGCCAGATGCTTTTCCGTCTCCTCTGCGTAGGGCGCGTAGCAGGCCAGAGTGGTACCGGACGGGTGGCCCCAGAGCTTGGCGACGTGCAGCGACTCCTCGGCAAGGCGGCGGGCCGACTTCTCCGCCACCCCCGCCTTGTTGAAAATGGGCTGTTCAAAGGCGGATACGAGATTGACCGGCTGATCGGTGCGGAGCATGGCGATGACGGCGTGGGGAAGGGTGCGATGGGCGAATGAGTTCTGATGCCCAGAGGGCATGGACTTGGTGAATGTTTCGGCGAAGCGTGCAGCGGCCGCCGCGGTGTGCTCCATGACGGCTTCGGTGCCACCGAGGTTGACGTGCAATTGGTGGACGGCCACCGTGGCATAGCGGTAGAGGGTGGCCGAGTTGAATTCCACAGTTCCGATCATGCCGGCGCCGGTTTCGGACCCGGCGTTCTTGTCGTCCACGGCCGTGTAGTAGTCGAATTCGTTCCTCACCTCGTGCGTGGACAGGGCATGTGCGACCTGAACCGAGGCGTCGACGTTGAGCTCGGCACGGTCGGCGACCATCCGGCCGAAGAGGGCAACTTCCGCCGGATGGGTCTGCATGAGTTCTGTGCCGATGTCCAGGCTCTTCAATTCGTCAGCGAGGACCTTCTCATCGAGCTGCAGGAGCTCTTCGCCGCGCCCCGCCACCAGGTTTGCAATGCTCTCCAGCTGGCGGTTGCCGAAGAACAGCAGATAGGCGGTTTCCTGGTCCTTCTTCTGGGAGGCAGTGATGCCCAGCGGAGTCAGCAAGGCCGTAGCCAGGCGGGCCGCGTCGGGCGCGGTAAGACTCTCACGCTCCTGGAGCCGGTCGGCCAGTAGCGAGGCAACCTTCTTCGTGCGGATGGCACGCTCGGCCTCGGGAATGCCCTCTGCCCAGGCGGTACGGGTAGCGCGCTTCCATGCCTGTGAGGACACCCGAGCCCGCCGGGCCCCGCCGAACAGGGCATGCTTGGGCGTGCCGGCGTCGTCGCGGTTGAGGTTGGAGGGCGGCACGGACTGGAGGACATGCAGGTCGAGGTAGAGGCAGTGAGCCATGGCAG
Source organism: uncultured Streptomyces sp. (assembly GCA_946480485.1). Next base: position 4,399 of record CAMLJW010000402.1, read on the forward strand.
TCTCCGGCGTAAGCAGTGGCATGGGGCGATAGAGCGCCGCGCTGGCAGCTGGCGATGAGCTGATCGTGCAGCGTGGCTATGCGGTCTCGGCCGAGGACCAGCGGAAGTAGCCACTACCCCAGCGAGCGCGGATGTCGGCCTGGGCCTGTGGGTCGTGCCAGCGTTCGATGTCGCTGCGCAACCACGTGTAGTCGAGGGGCTGACCGATGGTACGCAGTACGGTGACCAGCCCGCGTAGGTGACCGACGAGTTCCTCCACATCGGCCGCGGTGGCTACCTGGTCCATCCGGCGGTCCACGGCCTCGGCGCTGTGCTTGCCGGAATCACGTAGATGCCGGACGGCACGGCCCAGGCCGATTCTCTGCTGGTGCATGCGCTCGTGTTGGGACTGCTGATGGGTGGCGAACAGGGTGAGGGCTGCGTGCTCCGCTGACAGACGTGATGAGGTGACGCCGTCAGATGTGACGGACCGGTAGAAGCGCCACATCTGCGGAACGCTGCCGGCTCTCCGTCCCAGTCCCTTGCGCAGGGCCGCCAGGTCCGCATGGGCGTACCGGTTCTCGGCTGAGAACGTCTCCCAATACCATCGGCCGCGTCGGGGAGTACGGTCTGCGTTCA
>CAMLJW010000403.1 GCA_946480485.1 uncultured Streptomyces sp.
AAGAGCACGGGTTTGTTCGCCACCGGAACCAACTGCTTGGCGGAGGTGTGCGTGATGGGACGCAGCCGGGTTCCGGACCCTCCGGCCAGTACAAGTGCTTTCAGGGGATGGCGCATGATGGATCAACGATTCCCTGAGTTCTGAGGTGCGTGGGACCGGGTTTTCATGGACTCCTCGACCGGTGGCTGCTGCGGGACGACGGTACTGGGCGGAGCGGTCAGGGGAAGAGCGGTCATGGGCGGAGCGGTCATGGACGGAGTGGCCATGGGTTGCGCCGCGCGGGCGAGACGTTGCACCGCCGCGTTGAAACGCGTCAAGGAATCCGGCTCGCAGGGGCCGAGAAGGTAGTCCTTGAGATCCGCGCGGGCTTCACGCATCGTGTCGGGTTCCTTTCCGGCCGCGGCCAGAAGCACGTGCCGCAGGTCCGCCGCGTCCGGGGTGAGGACGAAGGCACCGAGGGCCGCCGTGTAGCGGCGGCGGAATTCCCGTTCGCCCAGCCCGGCGCCGTCGACGATGGCGTACGGCTTTCCGCTCGCGATGAAATCGGACACGACGCTGGAGATGTCGGAGACGAGCAGGTCGCACTGGTTGAAGCAGGAGTACAGATGCGGGCCGTCCGCGGCGATCACGACGTGCTGATCCGGGGCGTGGGCGGCCCAGTACAGCGAATCCCGGCGCTCCGCGAGCCTTTCCAGGGCGTCGGCGGCCTGCCGGGTCAGCAGGGCGTCACGGGAGCACTCGGCCTCGTCCGCCCGGCCCGGCGTCCGGGCCGAGCGCCACTGCGCCTCGACGCGCGCGCGTTCGGTCGTGAGCCGGGGGTCCGCGGGGCCGGTGGGACGGGTGGCGTTGGCCTCCCGCAGCAGGGCCACGATGCGCTCGTGCGCCCGCTTCGCCTTCGGGTCCCGCACACCGGTGTAGGGGTGCGGCTTGTAGAGGATGCGCACCTCGACGGGGGCGCAGAGCAGCGCCCTGATGATCAGCTCTCCGGAGTCGGTGATCGAGGTGACGCCCGGCTCGGGCTCCCAGCTCTCCCAGGTCGGCGCGTACAGAACCGTCAGGGGTGAGGAGCGCGGGCCCTCCTTCGCCGGCTGGACCGGGGCCAGCTGCGGCCGGCCCACCTCGACGATCTCGTCGTCCCGTACCCCCACGTCCGCCGCTGCCCAGCGGTCGCGCCCGGCCCGGCCCGCCGTCCACACCTCGTCGTAGACCTTGGCGTACGGGTTGACCGACGCCTGCTTGTCGCTGTCCCCGTGGCCGATGAAGACGTGCTTGGCGCTCGGGATGCGGAGCATGTGGATGTTGGGTCCGACGTTGGCCGCGTACAGCACCACGCGCGCGGAGGTGAAGCCGAGTCTCATCACATGGCCGGCCTTGGGCAGACACATCACCGGGAGCGTGGTGGGAGCGAGGTCGGCGAGGATGTGGCGTTCACGCAGGAGCACCATCGCGCGGGCGTCCAGCGCCTCCAGCGTCTTCAGCCACATGTTGATCTGGTAGGCGGAGGACTTCATGCCGGAGAAGTACAGGACCACCGTGGGCCGGTACTCCTCCAGCCAGCGGTCCGCGTACGCGATGACCCGATCGTCATCGGGCATGGTCCGGGTCTCCAGGAAGGCGGGAAGCAGCGCCGCGTCATAGGCGAGTAGGAGGGTGATGGTGGCGGCACAGCCCACCGTCGCCGCTGTCGCGCTCCCTGTCGCGGTCCAGGCGAGAAGTCCCGCGACGGCGGGCACGTCCGCATGCATGATCTTCTCGAACGCCCGGTGCGTGAGCAGCGCCGAGGGGGCGTCCGGGATGCCCAGGGGCCCCAGGTCGATGTTCCGGGTCACGAGTGGCAGCTTGCGGGCCCGCTTGATGAGCGTCAGCAGCAGGCTTTGCGGCGTCTGGAGCACGTAGAAGAGGACGAAGGTGGTGGCCGCGAGCAGGACGGGGACGTCCATGCGAGCGAGAAGGACCACGAGGAGCAGTTGGCGGACGACGAAGCGCAGGGTCAGGCCGAGGCGGGCCCTGCGCATGGCCACGAAGAGCCGGGTGCCGGCCTCACTGAGGCGCTGGTCGGCGGCGTAACTCACCGCCGCGGCGCACCCGAAGAGCCATGGGTCGCCCAGTGCGGCCGCCACGCACAGCGTCGGATGGGCGAGCAGGAAGGCGATCGAGGAAACGGGGCGTTCGGAGAGGAGTTTCGCGATCACCGGGCAGCGTTCCCCACGGGCGACTCGAGGCGGACGTCGATGACCTGGCCGGTACGGCTGGACAGCAGCACGTCGATCGACGTGCGCGCGACCGCCTCCGACGTCAAAAGCGAGTGGGCGGGCTCGTCGCCGAAGGCCCGGACCCGCATCGGGGTCCGGGTCCGCTCCGGGTTCACGCAGTTGACGCGGATGCCGTCGGCCGTCCACTCGTCGGCCAGCGCCTGCGTGAGGTTGACCATCGCCGCCTTGGAGGACGAGTACAGGCTGTACTCGGCGCGCCCGCGGGTATAGCTGCTGGAGGTGTACAGCAGCAGATGGCCGCGGCTGGCGGCGAGGTACCTGTGTGCTGCCTTGGCGATCTGTACGGGAGCCAGGTAGTTGACCTCGAGGGCCTCGCGAATGTCCGCGTCGGAGCACTCGCTGAGGCGGCCGATGCGCAGGACGGCGGCGGTGTTGACGACGTAGTCGATCCGGCCGGCCACCGTATGCGCCTCGGCGAGCGCCTTCTCGATCTGCTCGGCGTTCTCGATGTGCACACCGGTCGTGCTGCGCCCGTGGGCGAAGACCGTCGCCCCGTACCGCTGGGCCAGGGCCGCGATGTCGGCGCCGATGCCGTACGACCCTCCGAAGACGACCACCGACTTGCCCTCCAGCAGCCGGTGATCCGCGTCGGCCTGGGGCGGCACGGTGTGCGAGGAGAGCTGGAAGAGCTTGTCGGCGATGTGGATGTCGACGGGCTCGGTCACCTTCATGTTGTGCGCCTCGCCCCGGACGACGTGGATCGGCACGTCGGGCAGGTAGTTGAGGACGACGGAGCAGTCGTCGGTGGCGCGGAAGGCCGGGTCGGCCGAGGCGATCTCGTACGCCCTGCGGATCGTCGACAGCTTGAAGGCCTGAGGTGTCTGGCCGCGGCGCAACCGGCTGCGGTCAGGGATGTCGGTGATGTACTCGCCGTCCGCTCCGTGCGTGCGCGTGACGATGATGGTGTCCGCGGTGGGGATGGCCACGTCGACGGCCTCGTGGGAGTCGAGGGCGGCGATGCAGTCGGCGACGATGCGCTGCGAGAGCAGAGGGCGTACGGCGTCGTGGAAAAGGACCTTCTGATCCTTGGCGGGGGGACGGGCCGTCAGGAAGCCGATGGCGCGCCGGGTGGTGTCGTTGCGTGTGGTCCCGCCCTCCAGCACGCACATGACCTTGGTGAAACCGGCCTTGGCGATGATCTCCTGGGCCCTTCCCACATATCCGGGCGCCATCATCAGCAGGACCTCGTCCACGCCCGATGCCTCCTCGAAGACGCCGAGGGTGTGCTCCAGGACGCTTCTCCCCGCGATCTTGACGAACTGTTTGGGGAGGGCGAGGCCCACGCGCCGGCCGGTTCCCCCGGCGAGTACGACGGCAGTGGTACGGATCGGTGGCATGGGGAGGTAAGTGATCCTTCCGTGCGTGAGTGGCCGGCTCGGACCGACGGCTCAGGGCTCGACGAGCAGCGAGTGACGGGCGGCGGCCTGGGGGTCGGTGGGGAGAACGGAGACGGAGGGCTCGGCGGCCGGGGCGGGACGACGCTGGTGCAGGGGTACGAAGGAGGGGAGGCCGCCCCGTTCGCCGAGGAAGACATGGCGTACGACTCGCTCGGCTGCGCGCCCGTCGTCGTAGGGGCAGAAGCCCTCACGGAACGCGGCCCGCCGCCGGGCGGAGCCGGGGCTGCGCCACGCCCCGTTCGCGAAGATGTCGATCAGCTCGTCCTCGCTCTGCGCGACCATGCCGGGCGGGAAGCTCCGGAGGTCGAAGTAGGTGCCGCGGGCCGCCTCGTAGGCCTCGCGGTCGTCGGTGTACACGACGATCGGGCGGTCCAGGTTGGCGTAGTCGAACATCAGCGAGGAGTAGTCCGTGACCAGCGCGTCGCTCGCCAGGCAGAGGGACTCGACGCAGGGGTGGTCCGAGACGTCGATCAGCCGGGAGGAACCTTCGCTCACTACGGGGGTGTCGTAGAAGTAGTGGGCGCGGGTCAGCACCGTGAAGCTCGGGCCGAGCGCACGCAGCACGCGCTCCAGGTCGAGCGCGTGGCGCTGGGTGCGGCGGTAGTCCCGGTGTGTGGGGGCGTACAGGATCGCGACCGAATCGCAGGGGATGCCGAGGTCCTCCCGAAGCGTGGCCACGTCCTGGGCCGTGGCGTTCTGGTAGACGTCGTTGCGTGGATAGCCGTACTCGAGGGTGGTGTAGGCGGCGGGGTAGACCCGTTCCCAGACCAGCGTCGAGTGGTGGTTGGCGGACAGGAGGTAGTCCCATTTGTCGGCGTTGGTCATCAGCTGGCCGAAATCCATGCCGCGTGCGGCGGCCGGGCGGTCCAGCAGATCGAGGCCCATGCTCTTGAGCGGGGTGCCGTGCTGGGTCTGGAGGAACACCTGTCCCCGGCGCTTGACCAGCTTGCGGGTGAAGTTGACGTTGTTGACCAGGTACTTGGAGCGGGCGAGCGCGGTCCAGTAGGCGGCCGTGCCCGGCGTGAGACGGCGGGTGGCCGTCGGGACGGTGTGGTGGTGCGCGGGCCGCGCGATCCACGCGGTGCGGATGCCGGGCGCCAGTTCGCGGACCTTCTCCTCGACGGCGGCGGGGTTGCAGCTGTAGCCGCGGCCCCAGTAGGCGCAGAACACGGCGTCATTCTCGCGCAGCGGAAGGCGCCGTTGGATCCGGTAGTGGACCTGGAGTGCGGTCGCCCTGACGGCACGGCGTGCGGCGACGGCGACGCGGATGACGCGGCGCTGGAGGGCCCGTGCGCGGGACAGGGCGCGGTAGGTGCGGTGCGCGCCCATGC
>CAMLJW010000404.1 GCA_946480485.1 uncultured Streptomyces sp.
AGTCATCGAGTTGTGCTCGAAGGGGCTGCCGTGCCGGTCCCGCATCAGGAAATTGATCAGTCCCTTGGAGCGCTCGGGGTCCTTCTTGAGCTCGTCCAGGGACTGCTCTCCGACGGTGGAGACACGGGCGGCGAACAGCACGTCGGAGTCGGCCGCGCTGTGCTTCACCAGCTCGACGGTCACATCGCTGCGGAGGCTGGGCTTGAGGTCGCCGGAGGGGGTGTCGGTCACGGCTTGCGGGGTCCTTCCATCACTGGCTCGGGCGGCGCCCACTCTACGGCCCGGCACTGACAACGGGGCGTTCGGTGCCGGTCGCGACACTTCTCGCCGAACTTCTGCGAATTCGGTGAAACTGGGCACCTCGTGGGGCATTCGTTCGTCTGTCTTGGTGAGCACGATCCGTTCGAGTCCCAGAGGAGAAGCAGCTCCCATGTTCCGTCGGCGCGAGCCTGTCCCGTTCGCCTTCATCGCCGAGGCCGACAAGTACCGCAGTAATGTCACTCGCCCACCCCGCGAGCGCGTCTCCGTCGGGGAGGTGGCCGGGCGCTGGCTCGTCGGCCTCACCGTGGTCGCCGGGCTCGCGGGATCCCTGCTCTTCGGGCTGCCCGCGCTGTCGCAGGACCAGTCACCTGCACCTACGCAGCAGTCCGATGCCTCCGACGGCCGCTGACTCTCCCCCGCCCGCCAAAAAAGGCGTGGGGTACCCCCATGGGCCCCCGCGGGTGGTGAGCGGGGACCAGGCTCGGTAGCCTCACCAGGCACAGCCCATGCGTGGATTGAGTGAGGATGAGTCGTGCCCCTGCCCTTCCTGACGGCCGACCGCGCTTTTGACGAGGCGGCGGACGATCACGCGCTGCCGTTCGAAGAGAGCGACCGCTGGCGGCGCCCCTACCGGCCCGGGCCGTGGCGGGTCGCCACGGCCGCGCTTGTGCTGCTGCTCGCGTCGTACGTGCTGTTCGCGGCGGTCATCATCGCGGTGGCCGGCAAGCTGGACGCGGGCGCGGTCTGCTTCGGGGTGGCGCTGTTCGTCATCATGTGCGCTCTGCGGCTGCTGCGGGTCGGCGCCTGGGTGAGCGCGTCCGGGCTGCGCCAGGTGCGTTTCTTCACCACGCGTACCGCGGCCTGGGGCCAGGTCAAGGCGGTACGGACGGTCCAGCAGCCGGTGCGCTGGCTCGGGCTGCCGCGCACGGTGCAGGGACAGGCGCTCGTCCTCGTCCGCAGTGACCGGGCGGGCGACGCTCCCCTACCGCTGCTGACCACGCACAACGCGGACTTCCTGGCCCGTCCCGAGGCCTTCGACCGGGCGGCGGACGGCGTCGAGGCCTGGGCCGACGAGTACCGGCAGGGCTGAGCGGCACCGCGAAGGGGCCGGTCCGCTTGCGTGCGGGCCTGCCCCTTCGTCATGGCGTCGTATCGCTCAGGTTCGTCGTAGCGACGTGTCGCTCAGGCCCGGACGGGTTTGCCCTCGCGCAGGGCGATGGCGCGCTGCATCGCCCTGCGGGCTCGCGGGGTGTCGCGGGCGTCGTGGTAGGCGATCGCGAGGCGGAACCAGCTGCGCCAGTCGTCCGGGGCGTCCTCGGTCTCGGCCTTGCGCCGGGTGAAGACCTCGTCGGCACAGTCGCGGTCGATGCGGCCGCCCGGGGTCCGCTTCAACTCGTCCACGGGCAGGCCGCCTTCGGCGTCGAGCTCGGCGGCGAGCCGGTTGGCCTTCCGGACGAACTGCGTGTTCTTCCAGAGGAACCACAGGCCGATCACCGGCAGGATCAGAACCGCCACCCCGAAGGGGACGGTGACAGCCGTGCCGGTCTTGATGAGCATGATCCCGCGGCTGCCGACCAGGACGAAGTAGACGACGAGGACGACGGCCGTGACGGTGTACGTGATCTTTGCGCGCATGGCGGTCAGTTCAGGTCCAGGAAGTGTTCCAGGCCGAAGGTGAGGCCCGGGGTGTCCACGATGCGGCGTACGCCGAGCAGGATGCCCGGCATGAAGCTGCTGTGGTGCAGCGAGTCGTGTCGGACGGTGAGCGTCTCGCCCTCACCGCCGAGCAGTACCTCCTGGTGGGCGAGCAGCCCGCGCAGCCGGACCGCGTGAACGGGGACGCCGTCCACGTTGGCGCCGCGGGCGCCGTCCAGTGCCGTCACCGTGGCGTCGGGCTGCGGGGAGCTGCCCGCGCGCTCCCGAGCCGCGGAGATGAGCTGGGCGGTGCGCGTGGCGGTTCCGCTGGGTGCGTCCACCTTGTTCGGGTGGTGCAGTTCGACGACCTCGACGGACTCGAAGTACGGCGCGGCGATCTCCGCGAACTTCATGGTCAGTACGGCCCCGATGGAGAAGTTGGGCGCGATGAGCACGCCCGTCTGCGGCGACGCTGCCAGCGAGGTGTTCAGCTGCGCGAGGCGCTCGTCGGTCCAGCCCGTCGTACCGACCACGGCGTGGATGCCGTGGCGTACGCAGAAGTCGAGGTTGCCCATGACCGAGGCGGGGGTGGTCAGTTCGACGGCGACCTGAGCGCCGGTCTCCACCAGCGTCTCCAGTTTGTCGCCGCTCCCGAGGGCCGCCACCAGTTCCAGGTCCTCGGCGGCCTCGACGGCTCGTACCGCCTCGGATCCGATACGGCCCTTGGCTCCGAGGACCGCCACGCGCAGCTTGCTCATGTTGTTGGTTCCTTAGTCGAGGACTTACGCGACCGCTTCGTGCAGACGGGACGCCTGCTTGTCCTTGAGCGGGCCGATGACGGAAAGCGAGGGCCGCTGCCCCAGGATCTCGCGGGCCACGTCCCGTACGTCGTCCGGGGTGACCGCGGCTATCCGGGCGAGCATGTCGTCGACCGACATCTGCTCGCCCCAGCACAGCTCGCTCTTGCCGATGCGGTTCATCAGCGCACCGGTGTCCTCCAGGCCGAGTACGGTGGAGCCCTTCAGCTGGCCGACGGCGCGGTCGATCTCGTCGTCGGGCAGACCCTGCCCGGCGACCTGGTCGAGCTCGTCGCGGCAGATCTTCAGTACGTCGTGGACCTGGTTCGGGCGGCAGCCCGCATACACGCCGAAGAGGCCGCAGTCCGCGAAGCCCGAAGTGTACGAGTACACGCTGTAGGCCAGGCCGCGCTTCTCGCGGACCTCCTGGAAGAGGCGGGAGGACATACCGCCGCCGAGCGCGGTGTTCAGGACGCCCAGGGCCCAGCGGCGGTCGTCGGTGCGGGCCAGGCCCGGCAGGCCGAGAACGACGTGGGCCTGCTCGGTCTTGCGGCCGAGCAACTCGACGCGGCCCGCGGTACGGATGGTGCGGGAGCCGTCGCGCGGGGCGACCGGGATGGCGTCCGGCTGCTTCAGGGCGCCGGCCTTCTCGAAGGCGGCACGGACCTGGCGTACGACCTTGTTGTGGTCGACGTTGCCCGCACACGCGACGATGAGATGCGTCGGGTCGTAGTGCTTCTTGTAGAAGCGGCGGATGCGGTCCGCGGTGAGGGCGTTGACCGTGTCGACCGTGCCGAGGACCGGGCGACCGAGGGGGGTGTCGCCGAGCATGGTGTGCGCGAACAGGTCGTGCACACAGTCGCCCGGGTCGTCCTCGGTCATCGCGATCTCTTCGAGGATCGCGCCCCGCTCGACGTTCACGTCCTCCTCGAGGATCAGCGACCCGGTGAGCATGTCGCAGACCACGTCGATGGCGAGGGGGAGATCGGCGTCGAGCACGCGCGCGTAGTAGCAGGTGTACTCCTTCGCCGTGAAGGCGTTCATCTCGCCGCCGACCGCGTCGAGGGCGGCGGAGATGTCCAGGGCGCTTCTGCGGGAGGTGCCCTTGAAGAGCAGGTGTTCCAGGTAGTGCGTGGCACCGTTCAGGGCCGGTGTCTCGTCGCGGGAGCCGACGTGCGCCCAGATGCCGAAGGTGGCCGAGCGCACGGAGGGCAGCGTTTCGGTGACGACGCGCAGACCTCCGGGGAGGGTGGTCTTGCGGACCGTACCGATGCCGCTGTCGCCCTTGATCAACGTTTGGGTACGGGCGACGGCCCGCGCCTCCGAGGAGGAGCGGGCCGTCGCCGTGGAGCTACGAGACGTCACTTGTCGCCCGCAGCGGAGCTGCTGTCGGACGCAGCGTCCTTCTTGTCGTCGTCGCCTTCGCCCTCGATGACCGGGATCAGGGAGAGCTTGCCGCGCGAGTCGATCTCGGCGATCTCGACCTGGACCTTCTGGCCGACCCCGAGAACGTCCTCGACGTTCTCCACGCGCTTGCCGCCGGCGAGCTTGCGGATCTGCGAGATGTGCAGCAGACCGTCCTTGCCCGGGAGCAGCGAGACGAATGCACCGAAGGTGGTCGTCTTGACGACCGTGCCCAGGTAGCGCTCGCCGACCTCCGGCATGGTCGGGTTGGCGATGCCGTTGATCGTGGCACGGGCGGCCTCGGCGGCCGGGCCGTCGGCGGCACCGATGTAGATGGTGCCGTCGTCCTCGATCGTGATGTCGGCGCCGGTGTCCTCCTGGATCTGGTTGATCATCTTGCCCTTGGGGCCGATGACCTCGCCGATCTTGTCCACGGGGATCTTGACGGTGATGATCCGCGGGGCGTTCGGGGACATCTCGTCCGGGGTGTCGATCGCTTCCATCATCACGTCGAGGATGTGGAGGCGGGCGTCACGGGCCTGCTTGAGGGCCGCGGCCAGGACGGAGGCGGGGATGCCGTCCAGCTTGGTGTCGAGCTGGAGCGCGGTCACGAACTCCTTCGTGCCGGCGACCTTGAAGTCCATGTCGCCGTAGGCGTCCTCGGCCCCGAGGATGTCGGTCAACGCCACGAAGTGCTTCTGTCCATTGATCTCGTCCGACACCAGACCCATGGCGATACCGGCTACCGGCGCCTTCATCGGCACACCGGCATCCATCAGTGCAAGGGAAGCACCGCAGACCGAAGCCATGGAGCTGGAACCGTTCGACTCGGTGATTTCCGAAACCACACGAATGGTGTACGGGAACTCATCGGCGTTCGGCAGCATGGCGGAAACGG
>CAMLJW010000405.1 GCA_946480485.1 uncultured Streptomyces sp.
AGCGCGGTGCCCGCCGCGGCCGCCAGGACGAGCGCCCGGTGGGCCGCCGGACACCCGCCCAACGCGCCGGGCAGGGAATTCGGCCCGGCATGCCGCCAGTGCACACATCCGGGGCAATCGCAGTCGCTCGCGGGATCGAAATCCTCGAAACTCGGAGCCGCCATACGGTTCCCCTCACACTCCAGGTGGAAATGTCCGCTCTTCTGCACGCTCGTCAGTTTCTCAACTGTCCTCACACACCGCATGTTGACGGTCCGAATGATGTACGGGGCGGCAAGCGGCGCACAGCGGGGCCTCTCGCCGCCCGGCCAATTCGCTGTGCGCGGCGAAGGCCCGGCCCCGGACCCTCGGAGGTGCCCGCCGCGCCCGCGCCGGGCGTCCCGCCTTTCGCCGCTCTCTCGCCATGGCGCGCGATTTGCGGGAGCGGATCAACAGGCTCGTCATCGACGTCGGCTGCCCTCGGGGGCGAGCCTGCCGACCGAGCCCGGGAGGCGTTTCTGGGACACCTTCCACCACGTACGCACGGACCTCATGGACCTGCCGCAGGACACCAAGGTGACCTGTCGTCAGCACCGGGAGACACTCGGCGCGGTGCGCTCCGGTGATGCCATCCGGGCGGAGAAGGCGATGCGGGAGCACTTCGGCAACATCCGTATGCGCGTGACCGCAACGGCACCAGACGAGACCAACCGGCGTCCCCATGAGCGGGAATGACCGGTAGAAACCGCGTTGCGCGCGTCACGATGAACGCCGTAGAACCCCGGGCGACAAGAAGCTGCGGTGACAGAGCAGTTGGGGGCTGGTGCCCGACAGGCAATCACACGGACGGACGCCCGACTCCTCCAGCCGCGCGCGGTCGCCCCGTCGACGCCTCTACACCTGGTCGATGTCTCTACACCCGGTCGACGAGATCCGCGATGGAGTCCACGACCTTGGAGGGGCGGTAGGGATACCGCTCGACATCCGCGGGCGTGGTCAGCCCGGTAAGCACCAGGTACGTCTCCATCCCCGCTTCCAGCCCGGCGAGGACGTCCGTGTCCATACGGTCGCCGATCATCGCGCTCGTCTCGGAGTGCGCGCCGATGGCGTTGAGACCCGTCCGCATCATCAGCGGGTTCGGCTTGCCGGCGAAGTACGGCTTCTTGCCGGTCGCCTTGGTGATCAGCGCCGCCACGGCGCCGGTGGCGGGCAGCGGGCCTTCCATCGACGGCCCGGTCTCATCCGGATTGGTGCAGATGAAACGGGACCCGCCGTTGATCAGCCGGACCGCCTTGGTCATGGCCTCGAAGGAGTACGTACGGGTCTCGCCGAGGACCACGTAATCCGGGTCGTGGTCGGTGAGCACATACCCGATGTCGTGCAGCGCGGTCGTCATGCCCGCCTCGCCGATGACGTACGCCGTGCCGCCGGGCCGCTGATCCTCCAGGAACCTGGCGGTGGCCAGGGCGGACGTCCAGATGTTCTCGACGGGCACGTCCAGGCCCATCCGCTGAAGGCGGGCGTGCAGGTCACGGGCGGTGTATATCGAGTTGTTGGTGAGGACCAGGAACGGCTTCCCCGACTCCCTGAGCTTCTTGATGAAGGCGTCGGCGCCGGGGATCGGCACACCCTCGTGAATGAGCACACCGTCCATGTCGGTGAGCCACGATTCGATGGGCTTGCGCTCTGCCATGTGCCGTCTCCTGCCGTACGCGATGCTGCGTGCCTGCGTATGCCGTGCGGGTGTAGGGGGACGCCGCCACAGCTGTGTGCCGACGTCCACAGCCTAGCCACCGGCCGGATCATGGTGGAGGGGCCGACCGCCATGTGGGCTGGAGCGGGGACCGCCGTGGGAGGGGAAGGGCAGCGTCCGAGCAGGGTGGGGCGGGGCGGGGCTGGAGCGAGTCCGGTGTTGGCCTGGGCTCAGCGCCGGCGCCGGGCCTCGAACAGAGCGCCGATCCCGGCACCGAACAGCACGAGCGCCGCCCCGAGCAGACCCAGCGGCGCATCCAGGCCCGTTGCGGCCAGCTCCTCGGCGAAGGGCAGTCCTTCTCGCGCGCCTTTCGAACGGGAGGCGAAAGGGGAGGGCGTACGGGACACCGAAGAGGAAGAAGAGGAAGAAGAAGAGGAAGAAGGGGAAGCTGGACGGGACGCCGAAGGGTCAGGCGTGCCGGCTCCGGCGGTGCCCTCGTCGACGATGCGGAACCGGTAGTCGTTCGACTCCCCGACCCAGTCGCCGTCGTCGTCGTGCCGCTGCACGACCGCCGCGTTCGCCACGACATCGTTGGGCACCGCGTCCGAGGTGACCGCGAGCCGCACCGTGACGGACACGGTCGCGCCCGGCGCGACGGTGAAGCCGGGGAACCCGTCGTCGAAGACCCCGATGTTCTCGTGCTCGCCCGTCGTCTGGAAGCGGACGGGGTGCGGCCGCTCCCGCTCCCCCACGCCTCCCCCCTCACCTTTGCCCTCACCCGCGCCCTCGTAGAACTCGAGCCGCGCCTGGCCGGCTCTCAGCGCCTGCTTCTCGTCCACGAGCACCAGGATCGGGTGGATGTCTCCGCACGTTTCGTCGGTGGCGTTGGTGAGGTCGATGTACCAGGTCCGGTAACCGCCCCCGACCTCGTACGCGTCGGGTCCCCCATGAATCCGCGTACGCACGGGAAACTCACCGCCGCCGGCGTCGGCACAGGTGGGCCGGCGATCCGCCCCCGGCGCGGCGAGGACCTGCGCGGGCGCGGAGGTCGTGAAGGCGAGGGCGGCTGCGGCGGTGACGACGAGAGGGACCAGCGGGACTCGGGGCACGGCCTTGCACAGTCGCATAGACACAGGACGCTGCCACGGGTCGGCGAGGCCTCGGCTTCGCCACGCCTACGGAAGGGGCCGTTCGGGTGCACAATCCATCCGGTCGGCTCAACTCACGTGCGTCCACCCGCCCCAACAGCGCCGCCGGCGGGAGCTGGGCCGCGCCTTGGCCACCGCCCGCACCCCGCCGGAGGCGACCCGTACCGGTACAAGCCCGATCGCGCCCTCCCTTCGCGGCGTCGGCGCCTGGCAACCCACCGGGCCCATGCGTGCCCGAACGACGCGCCGCGCGCACACTGCGTACCTGGTACATGGCTCGCGGCGATCGTCCTGAGTCTTTCTCTCTCCGGAAAGGGAACGGCAGTACGGTGTCATCCATGCGCCCCGACACGTCTGCCGAGCACGTCGACCACAACGCCGAAGCAGCACGCCTGGAGCGGACCGCCGGCCTCTATCCCGAGGACGCCGAGCACCTGCTGCTGCAGGCCGCGGCCCACCTCGAACTGGCCGGCGACCGTCCCCGGGCCTCGTCCCTCTACGACAGCCTGCTAGCCATCGCCTCCTCCCTGGAGAACCCGCCCCTGGTACGCGCACTGAAGGCGGCCAACCTGTGGGAGTACGGCCACGAGGCGGAGGCCCGCGCGATCATCGAGGGCGTACGTGCCTCGGCCCCCCGCGACCCGGCCCCCTGGGTGATCGTGGCGGAGGCCCTGGAGGCCCACGACGAACTGGAGGCGGCGCAGGAAACGTTCACTCAGGGCGCGACACTGCTGCTGACGGACGTGACGGACCCGCCGTACGCCACCCACCCGCTCCTCTTCGGCCGCCACCGGGTCCGCCGCATGCTGGGCATGCCGCACGACGAGTGGGACACCCGCGCGGACACCCTGCACAAGGCCCCGGTGTCCCTGGACGAACTCCACGACCCCAGGCGGGTGTGGGCCCTGGGCTCCGACAACCCGACGGAGCTCCAGGCGGAGATCGCCCGCCTCCAGTCGGAGCTGACCACAGCGAGGGAGGCGCTGAGCCGCCCCTTCCCGGTGGCGGTCCTGCACTGGCCGGCCGACGAACTGGCCGAACTCGTCGCCGTGTACCCCTCGCTGGAGTCGCAGTACCCGTCCCACGAGGAGCACCTCACGACGATAGAGGCCTCACTACGGGAGCTCGCGGCTTCGGGCACGGGCAACCTGGGCCTTGTGCCGGGCACGGTCCCGTCGTACGAGGCCTTCGCCGCATCGGAACTCGCATCACCCGCGGACACGAGCCTGCTCCCCCAGTACGCGACCACGCTCGCGGCCCGCGGCCGAGCGGCCCCGTGGCCGCCGCAGCGGGGTACGGCGTGCTGGTGCGAGTCGGGTCGGACGTACGAGGAGTGCCACGGGGACGTCGGCTGACGGCTCCGAACTCGCTGAGCCCCCAGCCGGCATCCCGTCACCTCACATGCGCATGTCGTCGGTTGCCGGCATGGACGGCGGACACCCGACCCCGAGACCATCGGCGACGTCACCGTGGACGTCGGCCGTGGCGTCGGTTGTGGTGGGCCTGCGGCCGAGGTGAGCCGGATCGGAGCCTCGCGCGACGCGGGGGGCCTTGCGGCGGCCCCCGCTCGGTCAAGGCTTACGGGCGACTGCGCAGAACTCGTCGATGTCGCGGTCGCGGCCCATGTCCTCGGGGTCGGGGCGCCAGCGTGTGAGAGGAACGACGCCGGGCTCGAGCAGTTCCAGGCCTTGCACGTAGCTGCGAATGTGCTCGGTGGTGCGCATGACCATGGGGTTGGGACTGCTGTCGTTCCACTCCTTGGCGGCGTCATCCGTACGGCCGCCCCCTACGGCGGTGGTGGTGTGTGTGAACGCAAGGTGGCTGCCGGGGGCCATGGCCTCGCGCAATCGGCCCATGATGGCGGATGCTTCGCCGTCGTCGGTGATGAACAGAAGGACACCGAGGATGGTGATCGCGACAGGTTGGGTGAAGTCGAGGGTGCGGGCGGCTTCATCGACGATCTGGCTGGGGTTGCGCAGGTCGGCCTGGATGTAGTCGGTCTTGCCTTCCGGAGTGCTGCGGAGCAGCGCTTCGGCGTGGCGCAGGACGATAGGGTCGTTGTCGACGTAGACAACGCGCGCTTCAGGTGCCAGGCGTTGGGCTACTTCGTGGGTGTTGTTGGCGGTGGGCAGGCCGGTGCCGATGTCGAGGAACTGGCGGA
>CAMLJW010000406.1 GCA_946480485.1 uncultured Streptomyces sp.
CAAGACCACCATCAACACGATGGTCGACCAGCTCTCGTCCTTCGCCGAAGAGGTCACTCGCGTCGCCCGAGAGGTGGGTACCGAGGGGCAGTTGGGCGGCCAGGCGCGCGTGCGCGATGTCGACGGTACCTGGCGCGACCTCACCGAGTCGGTGAACGAGATGGCCGGGAACCTGACTCGGCAGGTACGCGCCATCGCGCGCGTGGCGACCGCGGTGACCCGTGGCGACCTCAACCTGAAGATCGACGTGGACGCCTCCGGCGAGATCCAGGAGCTTCAGGGCTACATCAACAAGATGATCACGAACCTCCGCGACACCACCATCGCCAACAAGGAACAGGACTGGCTGAAGGGCAACCTGGCCCGGATCTCCGGTCTGATGCAGGGCCGGCGCGACCTCACCGACGTGGCGTCGCTCATCATGAGCGAGCTGACACCGGTGGTCTCGGCGCAGCACGGCGCGTTCTTCCTGGCGATGCCAGTGGACGACGGCAAGGAAAGGGGCTCGGCGCACGACCATGCGTACGAACTGCGCATGCTCGGGTCCTACGGCTACTCCATGGGCTCCATGCCGACGTCGTTCCGGCCCGGGGAGACGCTGATCGGGACGGCCGCCTCGGAAAGGCGCACGATTCTCGTCGAGAGCGTGCCGCCGGGGTATCTGAAGATCGCGTCCGGGCTCGGTGAGGCGCCTCCGGCGCATGTCATCGTGCTGCCGGTGCTCTTCGAAGCGACCGTTCTGGGCGTGATCGAACTGGCGTCGTTCCAGCCGTTCACACAGATCCAGAAGGACTTCCTCAACCAGATCGCCGAGATGATCGCGACGAGCGTCAACACGATCGCCGTCAATACGAAGACCGAGGTCCTGCTCAAGCAGTCGCAGGAGTTGACCGAGCAACTGAGGGAGCGCTCGGCCGAGTTGGAGAACCGGCAGAAGGCCCTCCAGGTGTCCAACGCCGAACTGGAGGAGAAGGCCGAGCTGCTGGCCCAGCAGAACAGCGACATCGAGGTCAAGAACACCGAGATCGAGGAGGCTCGACAGGTCCTGGAGGAGCGCGCCGAACAGCTCGCCGTTTCCATGCGCTACAAGAGCGAGTTCCTTGCGAACATGTCGCACGAGCTGCGTACGCCGCTCAACTCGCTGCTGATCCTGGCCAAGCTGCTGGCCGACAACGCGGACTCCAACCTTACTCCGAAGCAGGTCGAGTTCGCCGAGACGATCCACGGCGCGGGCTCCGACCTGCTGCAGCTGATCAACGACATCCTCGACCTGTCGAAGGTCGAGGCGGGCAAGATGGACGTGTCGCCGACCCGTATCGCGCTGGTCCAACTCGTCGACTACGTAGAGGCCACTTTCCGTCCGCTGACGGCAGAGAAGGGCCTCGATTTCTCCGTACGCGTGTCACCCGAACTGCCCGCCACGCTGCACACGGACGAGCAGCGGCTCCTTCAGGTGCTGCGCAACCTGCTGTCCAACGCGGTGAAGTTCACCGACTCAGGAGCGGTCGAACTGGTCATCCGGCTCGCGGGCGCCGACGTGCCCGTCGCCATCCGGGAGCAGCTTCTTGAGGCGGGCTCGCTGCGGGACGCGGACGCCGATCTGATCGCGTTCTCCGTGACCGACACAGGCATCGGCATCGCGGCCGGCAAGATGCGGGTCATCTTCGAGGCATTCAAGCAGGCGGACGGGACCACGAGCCGCAAGTACGGCGGTACGGGACTGGGGCTGTCCATCTCGCGGGAGATCGCGCGGCTGCTGGGCGGCGAGATCCACGCCCAGAGCGAGCCGGGGCGCGGCTCCACGTTCACGCTGTATCTACCGCTGTACCCGAGTGAACTGCCGCCGCAGGGCTACCCGCAGCTCCCGCCCGCGATGAACGACGGAGACGTCCTCGGGTCCGTGACGAACGGGGATGTGCCCCCTGTGGAGACGCCCGCCGAGGTCAGGTCGTACCGGGAGACCCAGAACGGGGCCGCCGCGCTCTTCAGGCGGCGCCGCAGGTCGGTGTCCGAGGCCGTACAGCGGCCCACGCTGCCGGGGCAGGTGCCCGCGGCCCAGGCGCCGGCTGCCCCCCAGGAGCCCTGGGCCGCCGGCGGCCGGGAGACCTCCGTGCAGCCGCGCGACGTCTTCCGCTTCGAGGGCGAGAAGGTGCTGATCGTCGACGACGACATCCGTAATGTGTTCGCGCTGACCAGCGTTCTGGAGCAGCACGGTCTTTCGGTGCTGTACGCCGAGAACGGCCGCGAGGGCATCGAGGTCCTGGAGCAGCACGACGATGTGACCGTCGTCCTGATGGACATCATGATGCCCGAGATGGACGGATACGCGACCACGACAGCGATCCGTCGGATGCCCCAGTTCGCCGGCCTGCCGATCATCGCGCTCACCGCCAAGGCGATGAAGGGCGACCGGGAGAAGGCGATCGAGTGCGGAGCTTCCGATTATGTGACCAAGCCGGTCGATCCCGATCATCTGCTCACGGTGATGGATCAGTGGATGCACGAGGTCTGAGCGAATGAGCGTCATGTTCGAGCGAAGCCGGGAACCTCGGGGAGGCGCGGCCCCCTGAGCCACTGACTGACTGTGCCCGAGGCCGTGTAGGAACCGGGGATTCGGGGAACCTTCTGGTCCCTCGCTACGTTTCTGCTACGTGCACAGTGACATCGCGGTGACAGGGTGTGGCGACAGGCGGGGTGCGGCTACCATGACCGGCACAAGGACGGGCGGCGTAAGGGAGTCGTCCCCTGGGGCGGCGCCCGGTGCACTGCCGGGGCGAGGAGGACGCGCCATGGTGCAGAAGGCCAAGATCCTCCTGGTCGATGACCGGCCGGAGAATCTGCTGGCGCTGGAGGCCATCCTCTCTGCGCTCGATCAGACACTGGTGCGGGCATCGTCCGGGGAGGAAGCGCTCAAAGCACTGCTCACGGACGACTTTGCAGTCATTCTGCTGGACGTCCAGATGCCGGGCATGGACGGTTTCGAAACCGCCGCGCACATCAAGAGGCGAGAACGGACCCGGGACATCCCGATCATCTTTCTCACCGCCATCAACCACGGCCCGCACCACACCTTCCGGGGGTACGCGGCAGGCGCTGTGGACTACATCTCCAAGCCGTTCGACCCGTGGGTGCTGCGCGCGAAGGTCTCGGTGTTCGTCGACCTCTACATGAAGAACTGTCAACTCCGGGAGCAGGCGGCCCTGCTGCGGCTCCAACTGGCGGGCGGTGAGGACAAGGCCGGCGTCGGCGACGCCAAGGAGCCCGCCGGACTCCTCGCCGAACTCTCCGCGCGGCTCGCGGCCGTCGAGGAGCAGGCCGAGGCGCTCTCCAAACAGCTCGACGACTCGACGGAAGCGGCGGCGGTGGCGACCGCGGCCCACCTCGAACGCAAACTCACTGGACTGCGCAGGGCGCTGGACGCGCTGGAGCCAGGGACGGGGAGCGGGGCGACTTCGCTGCCTTCGCAGAACTGAACGGGGCGCCGAGGGCTTGGCCGGAGGCGGCTGAGCCGAACGGTGCCGCTCGTTGGTGCCGAGTCCCAAGTCCCGATTCCCAAGTCCCGAGTCCTTGCGGTGGCGTCAGCTTGACGCCTCGACGGGGCGACACGAACGGGTGAAGCAGTGGGCACAGGTGTCCGTAGTGGTCTCCACCGGTAACCTCACCCCCATGGCCTCACGTCAGTCCGCAGCCAAGAAGTCGCCCGCGAAGAAGGCGGCCGGTCCGACGAAGGCTGCGGCGAAAAAGGCCCCCGCGAAGAAAGCCCCGGCGAAAAAGGCGCCCGCGAAGAAGGCCGCGGCCAAGAAGGCGCCCCCCAAGCCGGTACCCAACCCCACTGGGGGCGTGTACAAACTGGTGCGCGCCCTTTGGCTGGGAGTCGCGCACGCCGTCGGCGCCCTGTTCCGCGGCGTAGGGCGGGGCGCGAAGGGGCTCGATCCGGCGCACCGCAAGGACGGCCTCGCCCTGCTGCTGCTCGGCCTCGGGCTGATCGTCGCCGCGGGCACCTGGTCCAACCTCCGCGGTCCGGTCGGCGACCTCGTAGAGATGCTGGTGACCGGTGCCTTCGGACGCCTCGACCTGCTCGTACCGATCCTGCTCGCGGTCATCGCCGGGCGCCTCATCCGGCACCCCGAGAAGCCCGACGCCAACGGACGCATTGTCATCGGGCTGTCGGCCCTTGTCATCGGCGTGCTCGGCCAGGTCCACATCGCCTGCGGAGCGCCCGCGCGCGGCGACGGCATGCAGGCGATCAGGGATGCGGGCGGCCTCATCGGCTGGGGTGCGGCGACGCCCCTGACGTACACGATGGGCGACGTACTGGCCGTGCCGCTCCTTGTACTGCTCACCGTCTTCGGGCTCCTTGTGGTCACGGCGACCCCGGTCAACGCCATCCCGCAGCGACTGCGGCTGCTCGGCGCGAAGCTCGGCCTCGTACCGTCCCAAGAGGCCGTGCACGGCTTCAGTGAGGACGACGAGCGCTACGACGACCAATGGCGTGAAGCGCTGCCCGCGCGCTCCCGGAAGCGCCGATCCGCGCCCGAGACGTACGACCCGGTCAACGCCGAGCACGAGGCGCTCGCCAAGCGCCGGAGCCGCCCCAGGCGGCCCGCCGTGCAGCAGCCGGCCCTGGACCGGCCGATGGACGCGGTCGACGTGGCAGCGGCCGCCGCGGCGGCGCTCGACGGCGCCGTACTGCACGGGATGCCTCCTTCGGCACTGGTGGCCGATTTGACGCAGGGCGTCGTGGCCGACCGCGGTGAGCGCGAGGACACGGGCGGGCACGAGGAGACGACGCCCGTACCCGCAGCGCGTACCAAGGGAGGCAGGCCCAGACAGGAGATGCTCAGGGCCGAGGTCCCCGACCTGACCAAGACCGCCCCTCAGACGCCTCGCGAGCTTCCAGCGCGAGCACGATCTCGAGCAGTTGCGAGACGGCGCCGGTCCAGGCCAGCCCT
>CAMLJW010000407.1 GCA_946480485.1 uncultured Streptomyces sp.
ACCTTCCTGCTCCGAACCCGTCAGCTAACCCGGTAGGCGAGAAGGAAGGAAAGGAGTGCGCCCACGTGGCGTCCAACCGGCCTGCCCCTGAAACCTCGTCCGCGCCGAGTGAGTTCGAGCCCGACACCTTCGGTTACGGCATGCGCAAGGACGAGGGGACCTGCGAGGAGTGGAACCCCACCGAGGATTCCCTCCGACCCGTCCGCGGCCGGCACCGCGTCAGCAAGCAGCGCGGCGGAGGACTCGCGCGCAGCTCCACGGTTCTGGGCGTCGGCGTCATAGCGGCCGTCAGCGCGGGCGGTATGGCCAGCGCGCAGCCCGGCAAGCCGCCGGTCTCCATCTCGTTGCCCGACCTGCCCAACGTGGGTTCGGTGTTCTCGGACGACTCCGCGGAGGACGCCGGTACCACGACGCCGCTCACCAGCGCGGGTCTGACCACCGCCGAAGCGGAACAGGGCAACTCCGACGCGGGCGAGGTCCTGCGCGCCCGTATCATCCTGCAGGCCGAGCGGCAGCAGGACCAGGTGGACCGCGAGACCCAGGCCGCCGCCGAGACCGCTGCCGGGAGGAAGGCCGCCGAGACCGCTGCCGGAGAGAAGCAGGACGCCGAGACCAAGGCCGCCGCCGAGAAGAAGAAGGCGGAGGAGGAGGCCGAGCGGAAGGCCGAGGCGAAGCGCCTGGCGGAGCTCGCGAAAAGCTACTCGCTGCCGACCTCCTCGTACACCATCTCCTCGACCTTCGGGGAGGCCGGCCCACTGTGGTCCTCTGGCTACCACACCGGTCTGGACTTCGCCGCTCCCACGGGTACGCCGCTCAAGGCGGTCCACAGCGGCACCATCACCGAGGCCGGGTGGAACGGGTCGTACGGCTACCGGACGGTGATCACCCTCGACGACGGTACGGAGCTCTGGTACGCCCACCAGTCGTCCATCAGCGTCAGCGTCGGGCAGAAGGTCAACACGGGCGACGTCATCGGCCGCGTGGGCGCGACCGGCAACGTCACCGGGCCGCACCTCCACCTGGAGGTCCACACGGCCGGCGGGGACGGGATCGACCCGATGGCCTGGCTGCGGGGCAAGGGGCTCAACCCGTAAGCACGGTCAGACCCTCTACAGGGGTCCATACGTACGGAATACGGCCGTCCAGTACGGCCGTTGACGTACTCATGGATTCTCTTCCTCTTCGCAAGCTGGGTTCGTCCGACCTCGAGGTCTTCCCGCTCGCCCTCGGCGGCAACGTCTTCGGCTGGACCGCCGATCGGACGCGGTCCTTCGCCGTGCTCGACGCGTACGCCGCCGCGGGCGGGAACTTCGTGGACACCGCCGACTCGTACTCGGCGTGGGCGCCGGGCCACGAGGGCGGTGAGTCGGAGACCCTCATCGGCGACTGGCTGGCCGCGCGCGGCAACCGCGCCGAGGTCCTCGTCGCCACCAAGGTCGGCGCCCACCCCCAGTACTGGGGGCTGTCCGCAGGCAACATCAAGGCCGCGGCCGAGGCATCACTGCGGCGGCTGCGGACCGACCACATCGACCTCTACTACACCCATTTCGACGACGCCTCGGTGCCGGTCGAGGAGATCATCACCGCCCTGGACGAGCTGGTGCGCTCCGGCAAGGTGCGGGCGATCGCCGCGTCCAACCTCTGCGCCGAGCGGCTCCAGGAGTCCCTCGACTTCTCCGACCGCGAGGGCCTTGCGCGGTACGTCGCGCTGCAGCCCCACTACAACCTCGTCTCCCGTGACACCTACGAGGGCCCGCTCCAGGAGGTGGCGTCCCGGAGCGGGCTCGCCGCCGTGCCGTACTGGGGCCTTGCCTCCGGCTTCCTCACCGGCAAGTACCGGCCGGGCGTCGAGGTCGACAGCGCGCGGGCCGGGTCGGCGGCGAAATACCTGGAGTCGGAGCGGGGGCCACGGGTGCTGGCCGCGCTGGACGAGGTCGCGCGGGCCCGGGGCGCCGAGTCGGCCACGGTGGCGCTGGCCTGGCTCGCCGCCCGCCCGACCGTCGCGGCACCGATCGCCTCGGCCCGGACGGTGGAACAGCTGCCGGCGCTGCTGGCGGTGGCGGACCTGGAGCTGACGGACGAGGAGCTGACGCGGCTCACGCGTGCGTCGGCCTGATGGGCTGCAGGCGGACGCCGCGGCGCCCGCCCTCCGGGCGCACGGCGCTACTTTCGAAGCACGCCCTAGGTGCGATAGGGGTTGTACGCGGGGTAAGGCGCGCAGGGCCCGTACGGGTACCCGTATCCCGGCCACGGCGGCGGCAGCGCCGGAACCGGAGCG
Organism: uncultured Streptomyces sp.; assembly: GCA_946480485.1. Next base: position 2,279 of record CAMLJW010000407.1, read on the forward strand.
GGAGCCGGAGCCGTCGCCCTGGCCGCGTACGCCAGCGCGGGCCGGGCGACGTGGCGGCGGGCCCACAGCTCCCACAGCAGCTCCCGTTCCCGTGCGACGAAGTCGGTGCCCGCGCGGCCGCGTCGCCCCCGGTGGCGGAGGAACGCGAGAGACGTCGCGTACGCCTCGTACTGTGCGACGGCCCGCCCCGCCGCGCGCCCGCCGTGGTGCGTGGCGTACTCGCGGGCCACGCGCCGCGCGCGCATCGAGCCGAGCACGAACGGCTCGGGCATGGTGAGCCAGCCCGCCGTGGCGTACGCGGGGAGTTCGGTGCGCACCGTGCCGAGCTCACGCTGGCGCGTCCAGATGACCAGCCACGTAAGCAGCCCGAACGCGGGCATCATGAACGCCGCGTACACAGCGAAGAAGCCGTACTCGCCGAACGTCGACGATCCGTTCCACATCGCGTGCATGGCCATCGCGAGGAGCAGGCCGGTGATCGGGAGCAGCACACGTCGTACCTGGTGGCGGTCCGCCGACAGCGCGGCGATGCCGAAGCCGACGCCGGTGAGCACGGTGAACAGGGGGTGCGCGAAGGGCGACATGATCACGCGTACGAAGAAGGTGACGGCGGTGACGGAGGCGAGGCCGCCGTCGCCGTTGAGCTGGTCGGTGCCGAAGGCGGTGCCGAGGTAGAGGATGTTCTCGGTGAAGGCGAAGCCGGTCGCGGTGACTCCGGCTATCACCACGCCGTCGACGATCCCGGTGAAGTCCCGCCTGCGGAACAGGAAGACCAGTAAGACCGCCGCCGCCTTCGCTGACTCCTCGACGATCGGCGCTATGACCGTCGCACCGAGTGTGTCGGCGCTGGAGGGGTCCGCGGTGGCCGTTGCTATCCATCTGGTCGCGAAGCTGTTGGCGACGATCGCTATCAGCGCGGCCGCGCAGGCTCCCCAGGCGAAGGAGAACGTCAGGTTCCGCCAGGGGCCGGGCTCCACTCGGTCCAGCCAGCGGAAAACCGCTATGAGCAGCGGGACGGGCAGCACGGCCAGCCCCAGCCCCACCAAGAATCCCTCGGTGCCGGTCTGTTCGCGGACCAGGGCCAGGATGACCAGGCCGGAGAGGGCGAGCAGGGTGCCCAGCGCGCCGTAGCGCAGTGACGTGCGCTGCCACCAGTGCGCATGCCGCAGTGCGCCTCCGGCGGGGATGCCGGGAGACGGCGGATACGTCGGACAGGGGGGACGGGTGGCCACGGCATCGACCCTAACGAGGGAGGGGATCGGCACGAGACGGTGCGTCGGAAGTCCGGTGTCCACGGGTGCGGCATGTGCGGCCTATGGACGCGGTACGCGGCGGAACAGCAGGTCGTGCACCACATGTCCCTTGTCCAGGCCCTGGCCCTCGAAACGGGTCAGCGGCCGGAAGCCCGGACGCGGCGCGTAACCGCCGTCCGGCCGGGTGTTCTCGAAGTCGGGGTGCCCGGTGAGGACTTCGAGCATCACCTCGGCGTACGGCTCCCAGTCCGTCGCGCAGTGCACCAGCCCGCCCGGCCTGAGGCGGGACGCGGCGAGCGTGAGGAACTCCGGCTGGATCAGGCGGCGCTTGTGGTGGCGCTTTTTCGGCCAGGGGTCCGGGAAGTAGACCCGCAGGCCGTCCAGCGAGTCCGGGAGCAGCATCTCGCGGAGCAGGATGATCGCGTCGCCGTTGCCGACCCGGATGTTGGACAGGCCGTCCCGCTCCGCGAGATTGAGCAGGTTGCCCTGGCCGGGGGTGTGCACGTCGACGGCGAGAATGCTGGTGTCGGGGTCGGCGGCGGCCATCTGCACGGTGGCCTCGCCCATACCGAACCCGATCTCCAGCACGACCGGCCTGTCGCTGTCGAACAACGCGGCGAGATCGAGCCTGCGCCGACCGTCGATGTCCAGCCCCCACTTGGGCCACAGCCGCTGCAGCGCATCTGCCTGCCCACGCGTGACCCGGCTCCGACGCGGCTGAAAGCTACGGATCCGCCGCTCGACGTGCGACCCGGCGGGGTCGGCCCGGGGGCCGTCGGGAAAACGGGGCTCGCCTTTGGCCCGGGGACGTCGGGGCTCTTCGGAGGTGTTTTGGCGCTCAGACACAGTGCTCCGATTTTACGGGTCCCGGGATTGCTCCAGCTCTGGGTGGTCAGGACTACCCCGCAGCCGCACCGCACCCGCCCTTGCACCCGCACCGCACCCGACCCCGCATCCGACTCACACCCGGCCCAACGCCTCCAGCACCCGCCGGCCCACCTCGCGCCCAATGGGCAGCGAGGCCGTGGCCGCCGGGGAGGGCGCGTTGAGGACATGCACCGTGCGCGCCCCCTCGCGGATCAGGAAGTCGTCCACCAGCGTGCCGTCCCTGAGGACTGCCTGGGCGCGGACGCCCGCGGGCGCCGGGACCAGGTCGTCCGAAGCCACCGCGGGGAGCAGCCGCCGTACGGACTCCGTGAACGCCGCCTTCGACAGCGAGCGTCGCAGCTCACCGCCGCCGTACCGCCAGTGCCGCCGGGCCATCCGCCAGGAACCGGGCCAGGCCAGGGTCGCCGCGAGCTCGGGTGCACGCACGGTTCGCCACCCGTAGCCCTCGCGGGCCAGTGCCGGCACCGCGTTCGGGCCGATGTGGACGCCTCCGTCGATGCCCCGAGTGAGGTGCACACCGAGGAAGGGGA